>JAYTAK010001085.1:0-6498 GCA_043737515.1 Candidatus Kuenenia sp.
TGTACCGACGGGAATCGTCGGCAACACGACGACAAACAATGGCAACGGTATTCTGGTGCATGGCCGTGCTGGTTCGACCATCAACGCACTTGTTGAGAATAATACATCCACGGGGAATACGCTGAATGGATTCTTCGGAGAAACCGACGGCGGCACCTTTAACCTCGCCAGCATGCGAAACAACACGTTCTCTTTGAACGGCGAAAACGGTGCGTTCCTGCATTATCTGAACGGTGGACTGTTCCGGTCGGTTTCAGAAGATATCGACGGCGACGGAACTCTTGACGCGGGCGAGGACCTGAACGGCAACGGACTGCTCGACCAGGGGATCGTTTCGAATACGATGAGTAACAATGGGATCGCCGGACTCTGTATCTTCGGCGAAGATGCCAGCACCGGGGTCTTTGACATCGGTGGCCCGACACCGGCATTGGGGAATCAGTTCATCGGAAATCTGTATGCAGGAGTCGCAACGGATCTAAGGGATACTGCCACCGCCCAGATGGACGTCGTCAATAACGTCATGTCATCTGCCACAGTGCTGAATACCGCTCCAACGCTTACGTTTGTTCTGGACTTCGTGGAGGCCGGACAAACAATCACTGATCCTTTTGGAGGCGGCGTATTTACCCCGTTTGACGTGACTTCGTTTGGGTTTGCCGCTACAGACTACGATCTGGTCACGAATGCGGTGCTGGATACGGTACGGCAACATTACTACAGCATTCCAACGACAGGATCCGACAGCCGCAGTCCGCTACCGGATGGCCAGCAACTTGATATCAACTTTGTCATCGGTGACCTGGGAGCAGCACCCGCTATCGGAGCAACAGAGTTCTACACTACTGTCATTGGAACAGCACCGACCGCACCGGCTCTCGGAGTGGCCTTCCTGAGTGCCGTGCGTGATGCTGGCGGGAACGGACCGCTGCCTGGATTTACTGACGGTTCGCATGTTGCTTCGGTTTACACAAATTCCATCGTTAGTCTTGGAGGATTGACTCCGGCAGACGTTGTTATTCCGGATGAGCCGCCTGGAGTACATTTCGACGTCGCCGGCGGCGACGGCACGATGATTCTTCAGGATGCGTTAACATCGGGCAACTTGACTTTCACCAGAAATGCAATTGCCGGGACAACATCTCATGAGATCGGTCACACACTGTCTCTGACGCATATGAACGTTGCCGGATCGATTACGCCAACAGGGGCTCCTCCGGTCATGGGCACTGGGGCAATCGATACTCCAAACCAGGCCCGAATTGGCCTGCGTGAATTTGGATACTCAGGATTCGATGGCGAGAACGGAAATGCCCCAATCTTTCATGTCCAGCAGTTGATCGGCGCACTTGGAACACGTGACGCCGCAGTGGCCGGCGTGTCCGGCAACGGAGTCAAGATCAATGCCACCGACAGTGCTCATCTAAAGCCGTCCACCTTCATCAACAATACGATTACGAATAATTCTCGTGATGGCATCGCGATCACGATGAACAATAACGCCGTCGCTGAAGGCGTCACAATCCAGGGTAATACGATCACGGGTAACACGGGACGCGGCATTGATTTGCAGGCCAACGGTGCCGGAGCCTTCATTGACGCAGACAGCACGATCGGCGGGACGGGTATCAATGTCCTCGGCGGAGCCTCGTTCTCGCAGGGCAACACCATCAACAACAACCAGTCTGACGGTTTGCGGGCTCTGGCGTCCAACGGCGGCACGATTCACGGCAATGCGATCAACAATCGCATTGAGCAGAACGGCGGCAACGGGATCGCTCTGGTAATCGAGAACGGCGGAACGGTAGACTTTGGCACCCTTGCGTTCAATCGCCGAATTGAAGGCAATAACATCGTCGGCAACGGCGGTGCAGGCATCAGCCTGGTTTCCAACGTTTCAGCCACGACCGAGGCGGACATGATCGCCACGATTCGCGGCAATACGATCAGCAACAACGTAGGTGGCGGCATCGTTTCAAATCAGAACGGACCGAACAATAATCCGCCCGCTCCGCCAGCCGTCGTCAATAACAACCGGCTGACACTGAACATTGGCGGAACCGGGACCACAGCAACCAACATCATCGATGGTAACGGTGATGTGGGAATTGGCGTCGATGTGACTGGAAACGGCAAAGCCGTGGTCAACATCACGAACACAACAGTGACTGGAACGGTCGATGGTCCCGATCCTCGCTGGAATGGCGACGGGCTGGGACTGCGACGGTCCGACTCATCGCTGCTGCTGGCCACGGTGACAAACTCAATCTTCACCGGTAACGCTGGTGACGGCATGGACGTTGAAGTACAGGGCAACGATCGATTCGATCCGAACCAGCCGATGTCCGGAACTGCCAACATGGTGACAGTGCTTAACAGCGTCTTCAACAACAACATCGGAAATGGTGCACATTATCGGATCCACGGCGATGCGACGCTGATCAGCGATGTCACCGGCAGCAGCTTCAACAACAACGGTCAGAATGGTGTCCTGGTTCAAACATCCGAAAACTCATCATTCGGAGACCCAACCGATGGTCTGCCTCCGGGACGCCGCTCGATCTTTGACGGAAACACGTTCAACGAAAACGGTGTGGATGGCGTGCAACTGGTGGCGACCGAAGATTCCCGCATTCTGCTTGAAATCACCAGCAACCGCGTCCCTGCGAGTTCGCCAGCCCATGCGGGTGCCAACACAAATGGCGACACCAGCATCTCCCGCAACGGTCGCGATGGTGTGCGAATCGATACGAACGGTGGCCGGTCTGATATCCTGATCACTTCAGGAACAGGTCAGACGACCATCGACGGCAACGGTACGGTCGCCGGTGGTAACGGCATCCGCTGGAACGCCTCCGGCACATCAGAAGGTGTTGTTCGAGCCTCTCGATTAATCATCACCAACAGTATTGCGGGGGCCACGGAAGTCGGAGATCCTAATGCCAACGACGATCTTGATGTGGCTGATGGTGACGGTATCCAGGCCAACTTCAGTGGTTCTGCCACTGCAACACTGATCGTCGGTGGTGTCGGCGAAGGCAACTTCATTCAAAGCAATGACGACGACGGAATTGCTCTGACAGCCACTGGCTCGAACGGCACCGGGAATCCTCGCCCTGTCATCGCGATCACGGGTAACACGATCGGTGGAACCCGGGACGGTCTTGAAATGGGTAATGGTGGTGACGGTGTGAGCCTGAATATGTTCGGCGGGACTGCGGTTGGAATTTCTCCTGCTGTGATCGACACCGATGCCAACGACGGTACCTTGTCCTTCAACGGCGGTGTGACAGAGTCTGGTGCAATTCCTCAACTGACCTTGACCGACAACCTCATCAGCCAGAATGGTCGTCGCGGCGTCAATCTGCTGCTGACCGGTGCCGGTGGCACTCGCAACCGCGAAAACGGAGCGTCTCTGTTTGATCCGATCCGGATCACGCTGGACAACAACACGGTGAGTTCAAACGGAAACGAAGGGATCTTCTACCGAGCCGACGCGAATATGAACCAGAGCCGCTTCGTGTATCTGGCAAATTTTCCGTTTCCAGATCCACCGTTTAATCCAGCAAATGACCGGCCCAAGTTTCCATTCTTCTACGATCCGCTGCAGCCAGAGTTCACCAGTCTGAATGCAGGAAGTGTGAACGGCAATACGGCGTATCTCGCTCCATACCTGAATCTGCGAACGGTTCAGAACAGTCTCCTGACGGTGACGAACAATACGATCCAGAACAACGGAAAGAATCTGGTCACGGGCGAAGGTCTGTTCATCAATGTCGGAACAGGTGCTTATGCGGCAGCCGATGTCCAGAACAATACGTTCGGCGGGAATCTGGAAGAAGACTTCCGCACCGCATCATTCCTCTCTGCCGGAGAAACCTTCACATCTGTGGATGATGCCGGTAACCTGACCTTCGACGCGATCTATCTGGACGACACGGCTCAATTCGATCTGCGATTCCAGAACAACGAAGGTAACCAGATCCTGCCAAGTTCACGAGGCGACGATGTGACACCTCTGGGTGCCACTTACACGACACTCGATCCGCTGAAGGCCATCTTCCTTGGCACCTTCGGAGCGTCGAATCGTGAGACGGATCTGTTCCAGGTTGACAATGGTCCAAGCCTGAATGATCCGAACAATACCTTCATTAACTTCGGCGTTACTCAGAATATTCAGAATGCCTTCACAAACGGAGGTTACAACCTGCGAGCCGCTGCGGACCCACTGTTCCCGAACATCGGATTTCCTCCGTTCCTGCCGTAGTGCCTGACCAGCGATGGCTGGCACAGGATGAGTCAAACTCCCAGGGGCTGCTGAATCTTCAGCAGCCCCTTTTTTTATTGCAGAGTGTGACCAACCAGTAACGCGAGCGCCGAACCGCCATGTCGAGATCGATCATGGTGGGCCGCGGCGACAATCATACTCCATTTGCGATTCGTCCCGCCAGGGACGGTTGACAATAGCCCACCGTTTCAACGGTGGGTTACGATGCCCGCAATCCTGAGAGTCCCGACAGGGACGGCAGATATTTGCAGGTTCCCTGATGAAATTCCCCATGCACAACTCTGGCATCGTGCGCTGAAATTCGTTGGTGATCGTCGTTGCTGCCGGGGACATCTTTCGTCCCTGACGGGACAAACGCCAATGGCGTTGACTTAAGGCGAGCGGGGGATGTTAATCCCCTGATTTGTTCCAGATGACGCGAATATCAGGGCACTTACGTACCCCGCTCGCCAGTCAAATTCCCTAAGTCCGCGCCATTGGGGACAAACGCTGTGTAACAAAAGCAGGTTCCCAAGGGGTTGCCCTGGGCTTTCACATTTTGTGCCTTTGGCACGGAACGCATGACTGACGCAGAGCGAATCTGGATTATGAAATTGCCAATCGGAGGTTTCCCGAAATTCGACGGACATGAATGTCCATCCTACGGGAATCGCAAATCTCGACTCAACCAGTCAAGCCTCCACACACCTCACACCGGTCATCCCGTACCGTCGGCAGTTTTCGAAACTCCATCGTCCGCAGGTTGATTGTCAACAGACTGTTCGTCAACGGTTCGCCAATCCCTGTGATGAGCTTGATCACTTCCAGCGCGGCCAGCGCTCCGATCATGCCGGAGACGGCTCCGAAGACCGGAAACTCGCGTTTCCAGTGCGGCGGATCGACCGGGTACAGACATCGCAGACAAGGCGTGGAACCGGGAATGATCGTCGTGAGCTGTGCGTCCAGATCGAACATCGCACATTCGACCAGTGCCCTGCCCTGCTCGACCGCCGCCCGGTTCATGGCGTATCGTTCCGAAAACAACGGAGCCGCATCGACGACGATGTCCGCCTGCTTCACAATCGCCGTCGCGTTCGCATCGGAAATGTTCTCATTGAGTGCCACAATTTCGACATGCGGATTCAGCTCGTGCAGACGCCGTTGAGCCGATTCAATGCGAGGCTTGCCCAGCCAGTCTGTCGTCATCAACAGTTGCCGATTGAGATCACCTGGTTTGACGTTGCCCGCATGCGCCAACACAAGTTTCCCGACCCCGGCAGCGGCCAGGAAATACGCCACAGTGCCTCCCACCCCGCCGATCCGCGACACCAGCACACTCGCCGCTTTCAGCTTCCGCTGCCCTTCCTCACCGACATCCGGCGTCCACATCTGCCACTCATAACGGGCTCGCTCGGCATCGGTGAGGAATGGAAGTTCAGGCATTATCTGGCTGCAGAAATAGAGATTTGGAACACTAATCTTCACTAATCATCGCTGATCTGGGCACCGAAACGAGCAGAGGCTCTTTCGCTGTGGTGATTATTAGTGCAGATTAGTGATGATTAGTGTTCTGAATACAATTTGCACGCAGCTCGCTACCTGAGGTCGCTGATGATAAAGCGTTTCCACTCCAATTCCCCTTTGTGTCCAAAGTTAATCAGGTATCCGACAGGCTGTCGCGCGATGCGCATGTAATTGAATAACTGTGCTTCATGATCGCTGTTGAGGTCTGTTACAGCCTTAAGTTCAACAACAATCTGCCCGAAGACCCTGAGATCGGGCCGATACTTTGCAGTCAGCTCATTTCCTTTATAGAAGACTGACAGTTCCTGTTTGCTGACCCATGCGATTTCACGCAAGCTGAGTTCGATTTCAAGACTCTGCTGGTAGATCTCCTCCGCCATCCCGGAACCAAGCTCGTTGTAAACCTCAAAGGCCGCACCCATGAGCTGATATCCTTCGTTCTTTAGCGTCATTGATTTTCTCCAAAAAAAACAGTAACAGGGAGTTTGGAACACTGATCTGCGCTAATTTACGCTAATCATTGCCAGAAGAGCAGGAACCATTTCTTACTGCTGCTATTAGTGCAGATTAGTGAAGATTAGTGTTTCAAAAAGTAACTTCATTAATCTCCTGAAACAAACGGCTGCTGCATACGCCTCGTCGTCTCCACGTCCTCGCGGATCTGTTGCACCAGGCGTTCGATGGAATCAAATGACTGCAGCGGGCGA
>JAYTAK010001086.1:0-2841 GCA_043737515.1 Candidatus Kuenenia sp.
TCGCAGTTGTTCGACGAACTTGTCGTTGCGTTCCAGCAGGAAGTCCTTGTCGCCGATCGGAATCCACAGATGTTTTAAGGCGTTTGCGGCAGGCTCTGAACCAGACAACGACGGATATTGTTGCAGCAGTGCTGGAGTGTCGAGCTGCGGCGTCGCGGCACTGAATGCTCCGATCGAAGAGAACTTGTCGATGTTTTTCAGTCCCGTATCCAGAGCATGACCTCCTCCCATCGACAGGCCGACGATCGATCGTCCGGCGGCGTCTGTTCGGACATGGAATCCCTGTTCAATGAACGGCAGTAGATCTTTCGTGATGTCTTTTTCGTACAGGTCGTTGTTACGCTGAAAATAGTTGTTCGGGCGTTCGCTAATCTGTATCGGTTCGGGGTGACCGTAGGGCATGACGATGATCACGGGCTCAATCCGACCTGCCGCGATCAGGTTGTCCGCAATCAGGTGCGACCGGCCGACATCGGTCCATGCCGTTTCATCGTCCCCGTAACCGTGCAATAACAGGACGAGGGGATACTTCGCGTCGGTCGATGATTCGTATCCCGGTGGCGAGTAAATCATCACGGGACGCGAATGTCCAACGCTCGCGGACGGATAGATCATGCGACGGACTGTCCCGTGAGGCACATCTGTCAACTCGGTCAGCAACGGAGGCTTGCCGGGGATTTCAACCATGCTCGCCAGCGTCAGCCATTTCTTGACCCAGCGATTGGATGGATCAATCATGTCCGTGCCATCGACTTTGAACGTATAGTCGTAGATCTGCGGTGCCAGAGGTTCGCTGGTTCCTTCCCAGACTCCTTTGCCGTTTTTCGTCATCGGCAGCTTCTTCCCGGCGAGTGACACTTCGACCTCGCCTGCCTTTTCTGCCCGCAGCCTGAGTGTGACTCGACCGTCGCTGTGAACTTCCGGAGACAACAAACTTTGGGCAATAGCATCTGACATCAGGCAACCCGTGGCCATGAGGAGAGTGGTGATGGACAATACGATTCGACGAAGTGGATGGAACGGCACGAGAAGTGAACTCCGGGAGTAATGGTTTGTCGTTATGAGAATTGTTCGGGGACGACGGCTGTCACCTTTCGAAACCGAAAGTTTTTCCCTTATGCCATGAGGCGTCCCTTTTTCGGCTGGGGATTGACAGGAATGCGAGTCGCGGAGCGACGTCGCCTACGTAGCTCAGTCGCTCCGCGACTGAGATTCAGTGGAGCAACCAGGGTTTTCCAGAAAACCGTCGATCCCCATTTTCCTCACCTACAATGCTGTATATCCCCACCTACCGCAGATGCGTATCCGCAAACTTCAGATACTGCTCCCAGTCATAGTCGATCACATCGTGTTTTCCTGTTCGCATGTGGTAAGCAACATCAACCTGCACGGGTGAATCGACGGCGGGCATCTGATCCGATGCAAAGACCTTCTTCCCGAACAAGCGGAACGCCGGACCAGCGTGATACAGTCCCAGGTATTCGCCATAGGGATCTGCCCACGTATCTTCTTCGGCACTTGCCACATACACCGGCCGCGGCGCGCTGAGTGCAATCAGCATGTGGTTATCGATCGGCATCGCCGCTTCGTTGTCATTGTACTTGCGATGGTTGATGCAGAACCAGTGAGGGAACACGGTGTTGATCCGATTGACGGTCTCACCGAAAATGCGTTTGTCCAGCGCCGCACCGCCGCAGCCGGATTCGTTGGCGATCACCATGGCAAAGCGCTGATCGGTTGCACCGGTCCAGAGCGATGTCTTGCCCAGTCGTGAATGTCCGAAGACGGCCACTTTTTTTGCATCGATCGTCTTGTCCGATTCGAGCACATCCAGCGCGCGGCTCAAACCCCAGGCCCAGGCACTGATAGAACCGCCCGCATCGCCCCCGCGCGGTGAATCGCCTTTTTCGAATAGCGAATGGATGCCGTTTTTGAATCCATCATCAAAGTCAGGATCGACATCGCCGTAATAGATCGTGACCAGCCCGTAGCCGCGGCTGATGATCGTCGAGACGGCCCAGCGACTGGCTTCTGAACCGCGTGAAGCCTCCGTCGCCTTATTATCTTCAATGCCCAGTTCCTTTCTGTTTTGCATCCATGCTGTTGTCAGATGAATCCGGGGATCTTTTTCAACCGCATGGTTGCCGTTGAAATTGTATCCCAGGAATGCAGGAACAGGTTCGGTGGCATTGGCAGGCGTATAGATCAGCAGATCCATTTGTGGCCCGCTGTCGTCGTCTGAAAAGAACACTGTCACTTCGCGACGCAGCGCCTTGCCGTCCAGAGCATCGGGCACAGATGAACGAACTTTCGTGCGGAGCGGTATCTTTCCGGCTGGCAGAGTCCCGAACACATGCTCTTCGAACATCCGCAGGAGTTCGGGACGGCGTTTCGAATTCCAGACATCTGCAGAATCGACCACCGTGCCGTCTTCACACTTCAACAGGTCCGGCAGCGTATACGGAGGCACTTTCGATTCGTCATAATTGAATTCTTGCGCTTGCAGCATCAATGAACTCCGGAAGGTGAACAGCAGAAGGCAGAAGGCGAAGCCCAGTCCTGATCGAAGGCGGTTGTGTGGATCAATCATACAAAACATTTCAGATTTCTCCGGCTGGAACGGTGGGTTCGAGTGTGTGGATGCCGTGACTGTTCAGCATCATGGCGAAATTCTGACAGAACTCAATCTATTGAGAGTGCAGCCTGTCGTCCGTGCGAAAACAGGCCCGCAAGGTGGCCACCATAATTCGACCTCGGTATCATAACGACGTTGGGACCGGGGAATCACAGTCGCGGAGCGACTGAGCTACGTAGGCGATGTCGCTCCGCGACTCGCATTCC
>JAYTAK010001087.1:0-6477 GCA_043737515.1 Candidatus Kuenenia sp.
TGCCGGAACGGCGCTACGCTTGGTCCGGCCTACCACTGCGTCACTCGGAGAGTGACGTCTACTTTGATTTTTTCCAAACATGTCTGTAGGGTGTGACAAGCGGCAGCGCGGGCACACCATAGTCGTCTGGAATAGTTGCTTCTGGAGCGGATTTCCATGCTCACTGTTTATTGGCGAAGGTTCTTTGGACAGTTTTTGAATGTACTGGTAATCGTGGTGCTCGGCAACAATCTCAACTTCGCCGATGATGTCACGCGCCGCGAAGCTGATGGTCAGCCGCTCGCGGCTAACGTGAAGCGACTTCTGCAGGCACTCGATTCTCTCGGCGCACCGCTGGAGACATCACGCCGCGACGACATCAGCAAGGCAGTCTCGGCCGAAGACGGCGTAGCCCTGCAGACGCTGCTTGATCCCGTCGCACTGTTTGTGATTGAGATCAATCCTGAGCTTCGCGTCAAAGTCAAACGTGGTCCCGGCGATCCCGTGCTGCAGCAGGGAGGCTACACGCCGGTCATGATCAAGATCATCAACGACGCCACGCTCGCTCGTTCGCTGAATATCTCCAGTCCTCAGGCCGGAGCAGTCTACGGTGGAGCATCCGAAAGCATTCTGCTGCGACAGGCTCAGACGGAACTCAAGCGAAATGAAAACATCAACCGCGAACGACGTTTTCTGGACGTCGAGATGTTTGATCAGTCACCCATGACGGCAAAACTCAGCGGCCTGAATGTTGAGTATGCTCTGGCTCTGATCCACTGCAGTGAGGCTGGCACGCGGGAGGCCACGATTGCCTTTGATGTCGGCGACGGGACGCAGGATCTCGAATTTCGCAGTGAAGTCCCCGTGCTGTTCAGCGTTCGACCGGCAATTCCTGTGAAAATGACGATTCGCGACGCCGACGGTCAGCCCACAACCGCGCGGCTTGAGTTTCGTGATCTGCATGGTCGCGTCTATCCGCCACAGGCTAAACGACTCGCTCCGGATTTCTTTTTCCAGCCACAGATTTATCGCAAAGACGGCGACGTGGTTCTGCTGCCGCGAGGTGAGTTCACGCTGGAGAGCAGCCGTGGTCCGGAATATGTCCGCCAGGTGCGCAAGGTCACAATGACTGACCGCGAGCGGAGCGGCGTAAGCCCTCCGGCACCAGTCACGCCTGAACAGCAAGCGGACGCCACACTCGCGGTAAATCTTCAACGATGGATCAACCCCGCAGACTCGGGATTCTACAGCGGCGATCACCATATCCACGCTGCCGGTTGCTCCCATTATGACAATCCGACTCAAGGCGTCACGCCGGCGGACATGTTCAATCAGGTGAAGGGCGAAGGCTTGAACGTGGGGTGCGTGCTCACATGGGGACCGTGCTTTGATCACCAGAGAAACTTCTTCTCGCCGACCGCTGATACCATCAGCGAGCCGCAGACGCTGCTGAAGTATGACCTTGAAATCAGCGGCTTCGGTTCCGCAGCGCTCGGACACGTCTGTCTGCTGAATCTGCAGAACCAGACGTTTCCTGGTTCCGATGGCACAAGCACTCAGGGCTGGCCAACATGGACAGTGCCCGTCATGCGCTGGGCGAAGGAACAGGGCAGCGTCACTGGATATCCGCATTCGGCGCTGCATGTCGATGCGAAACAGGCGGCGGCTCGGCTGATGCAGAATCTTGATGCGAATCAGGATGGGGCACTCAACGAGGATGAAACTCGCGGCCACCTGCTCCCCGAACAGTTCAGCGCGATCGAATCTGACCGCGATGGCATGCTGTCCGAATCCGAACTGCAGCGCAGCGCGGATCGGGCAGCGAATCAGCTTCCAAACGTCGCTTATCCGGCGATGGACGGCGGCGGAGCGATGGAGATTTTCGTGAGCACGTCGGAAGGCGTTTGTGACTTTATCAGTGCGATGGACACGGCTCGGATTCCCGAATGGAATACCTGGTATCATCTGCTCAATTGCGGCTATCCGCTCAAGCTCAGCGGCGAGACAGACTTTCCGTGCATGAGCAGTCGCCGCGTCGGACAGGGGCGAGTTTACGTTCAGCTCGGCAAGGTGCAGGAGGTGGAGTTTTCCGCGTGGTGCGCCGGAATCGCTGCCGGACGTTCGTATGTCTCCGATGGATACGCGCACGCGACATCATTCACAGTGAACAGTCAGGCCCCCGGAACGGAAGATGTCGCATTGTCGGCACCGGCCTCTGTCGTCATCGAGACATCCGTGGCGTTTGCAGCGGAGCAGCCACGCGCCGTCGCCTACGGCACACTGCTGCCGCCTTCCGGAAATCGCATGGTCGGTGACACGGTCAATCTTCACGCTCCGCGGGACACCGGTTTCGTGGAGGGCGGTGAACGGCTGGTGGAAATCGTGGTTAACGGACACGTTGCCGCCTCGCAGAAAGTCCCAGCCGACGGGAACCAGCATGATCTGAAATTCGAAGTTCCGATCGAACGCAGCAGTTGGATCGCCGTCCGTCAGTTTCCTCAATTGCATACCAACCCTGTGAATGTCATCGTTCAGCAGCAGCCGATCCGCGCGTCGCGGGGAAGTGCGTTATGGTGTGCGGAGTCGGTGCGGCTGTTGTGGAAAAACAGAAATCGCTTCATTGCAGAATCAGAACGTCCTGCGGCCAGGGAGGCGTATGAGCGTTCTCTGCAGCAGTTTCTGATGCGGGCACGCGATGCTGCTGATGTTCAGGATCTGGTCGTTCAAGAGCTTTCGTTGGAATAGGTGATGCCTCCTGTGAAAACAAGATCGTCGAAATCTCCCGGCACTTTCGTCGTTCGAATTGCCACTCTCACGCTGGCTGCGTTTTGCATCGCTCCGGCCACTGCACAGGCCACTGAAGTGACCGGCAGCGTTGTCGATGCAGAATCAGGAAGAGCCCTGCCCTGCCGTTTGTACGTGCAGAATACGGACACGCGCACATGGCACTTCGCGAAGTCAGCCGATGCTGCCGGTTCTGCGGTCGAGTATCGCAAACAGATCGGGGCAACACCGTCTGTCGAAATGCACACCACGCTGTCTGCTGCGAAGTTTCAGGTTCTGCTCGAACCCGGCAAGTACCGGATTCGCGCAGAACATGGCAAGGAATTCGTACCCGCCGAAACAGAAATCACCGTAGGCTCAGAGGCGTCCGAGTTTCAACTTGCGCTGAAGAGATTCGCCAACATGCCGCAGCGAGGCTGGTACTCCGGCGACACGCACGTGCATCGAACCATGGCCGACCTGCCAAACCTGGTCATGGCCGAAGACCTTAACGTCGCGCTGCCATTGAATTACTGGGTACGCGACAGTAAAGAGATTCCATCCGCATCCGGCCCGGTTCTGGAGGCGAAAATCATCAATGTCGACGCGACCCACGTCATCTATCCGATCAATACGGAATACGAAATCTTCTCAGTGGATGGCAAGCGGCATACTCAGGGAGCAGTCTTTGTGTTGAATCACAGGACTCCGCTGAATCTTCCAACACCGCCCGCGCTTCCGGTCGCCGAAGAAGCGCGGCGGCAGGGAGCGATCCTGGATCTGGACAAGCATTCGTGGGCGTGGTCGATGATGATCGTCCCGATCATGAACGTGGATCTGTTTGAACTCAGCAATAATCATAACTGGAGAACGCAATTCGGCTTTCCGCAGTGGACCATCGAAAATGCTCCGGACTGGCCGGAAGTCGAACGCGATGCCGCGGGCTTCACTGATCTCGGCTGGACCGAATTCGGCATGCAGACGTATTACGCCCTGCTGAATTGCGGCTTTCGGATGCGAGTCACGGGCGGTACAGGAGCCGGCGTGCATCCGGTTCCGCTGGGGCACGGTCGCGTTTATGTACATACGGGCGAAGAGTTTTCATATGAAAAATGGATGGAACATCTCAACGCTGGCCACAGCTTTGTGACCACCGGTCCGCTGATCGACATCCGCTTCAATCAACAGCTTCCCGGCACGACATGGTCGCATGATTCCGCCGAGAACACGATCGTGGTCAGTGGTACGATCCTCAGCGTAAATCCGCTGCGGTGCATCGAAATTATTCGCAACGGCGAAATCGCTCAGAGCCTGACAGTTGAACCTGAACGCACGCCTGAAGGAGCGTGGAAATATTCGATCGACGCCAGTGAAACGCTGCACGGTTCCGCGTGGCTCGCGGTGCGATGTTTCGAAAAACTGCCGGACGCCAAGGTCAGCTTCGCTCACACGAATCCAGTCTTCGTCGATGTTCCGAACGCTTCGTTAGTACCACGCCGCTGCGATGCCGAGTTCTTCGTCAAACGCATGGATGAAGAGATCGCGCGCAATTCAGGAATCCTGCCGGATGAATCACTCGCGGAATATCGAAAGGCGAAAGCGATTTACGAGGCGGTGCTGGAAAGGGCAAAGTAGGCGGTCGGCAGTGTTCAGTGTTCAGTGTTCAGTGTTCAGTGTTCAGTGTTCAGTGTTCAGCGAATTGCAAAAGCTGCTTACTGAACACTGAAAACTCTCACCGCACCGCCCCACCGTTGACGTTGATCACCTGTCCGGTGACGTAGCTTGCGTCATCGCTGAGAAGATACCTGGCCATGTTCGCAATATCCTGCGGTTCACCCCAGCGTTTCAAGGGTGTTTCTGTCATCACGCGTTGCTGCCAGTAGTCGCTGGCATGTACGCCCCACGCCGTCCGAATCCAGCCAGGCGCAATGCAGTTGACTCGCACTTGTGGCGCAAGGCTTACGGCGAGCGAGCGGCTGAAACCCATGACGGCATTCTTGGCCGCGGCAAACAGTTCACCACTGTCGCCTTCCATGCCGCGATCTGACTGATCCCAGCCGATATTCAGAATCGTTCCGCGTCCCTGTTCCTGAAATCGCCTGCCGAATGCACGAGACAGCTCAATCGTGCCCATCACGTCCGTCTGAATCAGGGCATTGAACTTCTGAGCGAATTCAGCGCCGCGAAGTTCCGTCGTCAACAGGTCCGCCCCCGCGTTGTTGACCACCGCATCAATGCGACCGGAATCAAAGGCAGCTCGGACCAGTTTTCTGCGATCCTGTTCATCGGAGACATCTGCAGCGATGACATCAGCCTGTACTCCCAGCGTCCGAGCATCCGCCGCCACGGCCTCCGCCTGATCCACCGACCGCCGACAATTGACGACGACATCCGCCCCCGCCCGCGCGCATTCCAGCACAATCGCACGGCCAATACCCGTGGAAGAACCCGTAACCAGAATTCGCTTTCCGCTGAGTGATGCAAATGTCATAAGCGGAAGAATAGTGGGCTGGAACTAAAAAAACGACATCACCGGAGTTTGTCGGTGATCATCTGATTTTCGCGAAACTCTTCCATGGCACGGCCCGGTACTTTTCCGAGTCCGCAGAGAATGGTAAAATCCGCGTTCAAGTGTGTTTTCAACTGCGGTGATTTTACGCGCGGACCCTGGGAGAATTGAGACATGGCAGGTCGCCCGGCAAAACTGGCGTTGGCCAACGGTAAAGTCTTCACTGGTCAGGCTTTCGGAGCTGAAGGTGAAGTCCACGGTGAAGTCGTGTTTAATACCAGTATGACAGGTTACCAGGAAATCCTGACCGATCCGTCGTACACCGGCCAGATCGTGACGATGACCTATCCGCTCATCGGCAACTACGGCGTTAACGCTGAAGACGTCGAAAGTCGAGGATTGTTCCTCAAGGGATTCGTTGTTAAAGAACTGTGCGAGTTTCCCAGCAACTACCGATCGACAGAATCGCTCGATTCATACCTCAAACGAAACAACATCATTGGTCTGCAGGGAATTGATACACGCTCGCTCGTCCGTCAGATCAGGACACAGGGCGCGATGAAGGGCATCCTGTCGACTGTCGATCTGGATGACGCCTCACTGTTAAACAAAGTGCAGCAGGCACCGGGAATGGTCGGTCGAGATCTGGTTCAGGAAGTCATGCCGAAGGCGACCTGCGGCTGGGACGTGTCGCTCAGCGAACTGGGACGTCCCTCCGATTTCGTCTCCGGTGCAGGTCGGACAGACGGGCCGCATGTCGTGGCGATCGACTACGGCATGAAATGGAACATACCGCGCTTCCTCCGCGATGTCGGTTGCCGCGTTACGATTGTGCCGGGAACGGCGACGGCGAAAGAAATTCTGGCACTGAACCCGGATGGCGTGTTTCTGTCGAACGGGCCCGGAGATCCGGAACCGCTGACTTACGCGATTGAAACAATTCGAGGACTGCTCGGAAAAAAACCGATCTTTGGGATTTGCCTTGGCCTGCAGTTGCTCGGTCTGGCCTTCGGCGGCAAAACGTACAAGCTGCGTTTCGGACATCGTGGTGCCAATCAGCCCGTGCTCAACCGCCGAACCGGAAAAGTAGAAATTACATCACAGAATCACGGCTTCGCTGTCGATTCTGCGACTCTGCCCGATGACGTTGAAGTCACTCATATCAACCTGAATGACCAGACAGCCGAAGGCATTCGTCATAAGGTCTACCCTGCCTTCGGAGTTCA
>JAYTAK010001088.1:0-2839 GCA_043737515.1 Candidatus Kuenenia sp.
AACGTCAGGCCAGCCTGCGTCACCGCCGCAGCAAAACCGGCGTCGGGGGAGAGGCACGGGTTGGCGTTGATTTCCAGAATCCACGGCTGACCGTCTGCATCGACTCGAAAATCCACACGCGCATAACCCTGCAGGCCGAACACTTCCCAGCACCTTCGAGCCAGCGATTGCAGTTCATCCAGCAGCGGCTGGTCGCCATGCGCGAATGTAAAACGCCGCGGCGTGTTCAGGTACTCCGACGTGTGTTCGTTCCACTTGGCATCATGACCGACGATCTTTGGCTTGTCGGCGGGGAAATCCGTGAACTCGATCTCCGCCGACGGCAGGACGCTCGGGCCAGTGTCGGTCGCCAGGACACTCAGATTGAATTCCCGACCATTAATATACTCTTCCGCGAAGTGCGGAGTTCCAAGCTCGGTCGCTTTGCGAGCAATCAGCTTCGCCAGGCACGCCTCAACAGATTCGTCGCCACCGCGCAGATTCGCCAGTTGCACGACACTGTCATCATTCATCCCGAGTGAAGAATGTTCGGCCACTGCTTTGATAATCGCCGTGGCGGGGATCGCGTCAGGACTGCGAAGACCCTGCCAGTCCGTGTCTCGATCCGTCATCCATGCCGGTGTCGGAAGGCCAAACATCAGCAGATGCCGCTTGGCCTCAAGCTTCTGAGTCGTCTTCAGCATCGCGAGCGTTGATGCACCGGTGAAGGGTAACCGCATCGATTCCAGCAGCAAGGTCGCCAGCGGCATGAGCTGGTCCGTACCGCCGAGCGACTCGACCAGGTTGAACACGACATCCGGCTGCTCCGACTTCAGGACCGACCGCACCTCATCCAGTCTCAGATGACAGCTCACACGAGCCGACGAATGTCTAAGCCGCGTCAGCGACGCTTCGACCGCAACGACCTGCTTCAGTACATCCAAATCCCCTGCTGAATCATGCACTGAAACACGGTTGTAGAGAATAATGACATGCATAGCGGCGGTTGCGTTTCAGAACAAGTAGCAGATGAATGAAGTTTTCTGACCCTACCGGATTCTATGTGCGTGATTTATGGGAACGGTATTGCGTTTAACGGCGAGCCATAGGCGTAGGCGGCAGAGAATTTCGCCTACGCCTACGGCTCGCCGTTAAACGAAAATGGCGACGGAGTATGTCCCTTCGCGCGGCAACTACAAGGGAGAGGACCGCCGCAGAAACAAGGTTCATCGATAAATCACGCGGCACCTTTGCGAAACGGGATGATCATCCGAGGCTCGGTGTCGGTTGCTGCGGAATCGCCGTTCATCAGTCGCTGCAGCAGATCCGCCGTGCGCTTGGTTGCTCCGGTGGTCGTCGCGTGGCCGGCGAGTCGTGCCAGGGTTTCCTTCTGAGCGGCGATCACTTCGGGTTTCGAAACCCATTGTGTCAACAGACTCGTGATTTTCCGGATGTCAGATTCAGGATCTCCATGGGAAATGAACTCGGGCATCACTTCCTGATCGGCAATCAGATTCGGAAGTGTGATGAATCGACAGTTCATGAGGAATCGTGCCACAAACCTTGCAATTGTGTTGGCTCGATACAGCACGATCCCCGGAGTTTTCCGAGCCAGAAGTTCCAGGCTGATGGAACCGCTCACCATGAGACAGCAGTCGCCGGATTCAATGACTTCGGACGTACTGTTGATGAAATACTCAATTGGAGCAGACACATTCGCCGCCATTTGCATTTCGCGACAGCGCGCAAGATGTTGAGGACGATAATTGCCTACGATCCAGCGTACCGACGGAACGGTCTCGGACACGCGCCGGATGATTTCCAGCATCACCGGCCAGTTCTTTTCGATCTCATGATTTCTGGAGCCTGGCAGCAAAGCGACCGTGCATCGCGTATGCTGATCCGGACTCAACTGCCGCATGGTCTCAGTATTCAGGTTTCGTTCGGCCACTTCATCGAAGAACGGATGTCCGACCCATGTCGCCTGTACGCCGCGCGATTTGTACCAGTCGTATTCAAACGGCAGCGTGCAGATCACATGATCCACCCATTTGTGCATGCGCTTGATTCGCCACGGTGCCCAGCCCCAGAGTTGCGGAGGCAGATAGTAGTAGACGGGAATGCCACGCTTCTTTGCAGCTCGTGCGATCCACCAGTTGAAGCCGGGAAAATCCACCAGCACGACGGCATCGGGAGGATTCGCAGTGAAATGAGCTTCCGCCTGCGCCACCAGTCGCCAAAACTTTGCGAGCAGGGGAATGACACGCAGAAAACCCATCACCGCCAGTTCGGTCAGCTCAAAATGCAGTTGGCATCCAGCCTCCTGCATGTGCGGGCCGCCAAAGCCTTCCGCGACAAAATCCGGACGCCGGGCACGCAGTTCCTGAATCAAGTGGGAGGCATGCTGGTCACCACTGGGCTCACCAGCGGAAAAAAAGATTTTCATGAGCAGAATCCGTTCGCTGCGACAATCATGCGTGTGACGGCCCTTCCGTCGCACGCTGAATTTCCCTCTGCAAATGTTGATTTTGACAGGAACGGCCAAAACGGTCTAGACTGCTCTGATCAGGGCAGGGTGTTGATCTAAACGTGGGATAAGCTTCCAGCTTGTCAGCGTATTTTAAAAACATGGAGTTTTCTTCAATCGATGCCAGGCTCGAAGCACTAGCCCACATCGAATTCAGACTAAATCAACAGCCCTGAACAGGGCGGGGTCGGAACCTCGTCCTTCGAATGAACAAGGAGCTTGGAAAAGGGGTCAGGAACCAATAGCCAAATGGCCCGAAGGGTGCTGCGCACTATTGGTTCCTGACCCCTTTTCAGCCGTCCTTCAAACGAACAAGGATGTCAGGCATGAAAA
>JAYTAK010001089.1:0-2836 GCA_043737515.1 Candidatus Kuenenia sp.
CGCGATACGTTTCAGATCATCAACTTCAGTTCGACGGCGTCTCAGCTGGGTGCAGCGCCCGTCATCGCTACTCCGCAGAATATCCAGAAGGGCTTGACGTACTTGAATTCGCTCAATGGGCAAGGCGGTACTGAGATGATTCAGGGGCTGAAGGCAGCATTGGATTTTCCTCACGACGAAGGTCGCTTCCGCCTGGTATCATTTATGACTGACGGTTACATCGGCAACTATCATGATATTCTGAATGCGTTGTCTGACAAGCTCGGCGATTCTCGCATCTTCAGCTTCGGCGTCGGCCAGTCGCCAAATCGATTCCTGTTGGACCGTATGGCACTGATCGGACGCGGTGCCGTGGCCTATCTGAGTCTGAACGACGATCCGGTCGAAATCATGAATCGGTTCAACGAACGCATCAGCCACCCGGCGATGACGGACCTGTCGATCAACTGGGGCAACATGAACGTGACCGACGTGTATCCTCAGATCCTGCCCGACCTCATCGTCGGCCGTCCGGTTGTCATCACGGGCCGGTTTACGGGTGAACCGAGTTCCGTCACAGTCGGCGGACGTCAGGGCATGCAGCCTACCTCATTTGCTGTTGCCGTGGATGCAGCGGATGCGACAAAGGAACACAAGGGAATTGCGTCTGTGTGGGCTCGGCTGAAGATCATGGACCTGATGACGCAGTTCGCACGAACACCCGATCAGGCTGCTGAACTCCGTCACACGGTGACGCAGACGGCTTTGGAATACAGCCTGATGTCTACCTTCACCGCCTTCGTGGCTGTGGATTCCATGAGCAAGACCGAAGGAGAATTCGGGACGACAGTTGCGGTTCCGGTGAACGTCCCGGAAGGCGTGAAGTACGAGACTACGGTGGAGAATTGATGGAATTGCCTGTCGGAATTCCTGATCGCAAAATCACTGTGCCGGGAAATGGCAGAACGATGAGGGCAGGACCATAAACCGCAAAGACAAACGCTTCTTATCGTTCTGCCCCCATCGTTCTGCCAAAGTCCGGAGGATTGAGCGCAGACGTGTCAGCAAAGACAGCGAAGAGATGGGCGGACAAGCATAACACATGGCACAAAGGGATTTGGTTGCGGCCTGAAGGGCCGCGCTGGGGCATTCGCGGGGAAAGCCCACCGGGAACTGTTCTGCTCAACGCAAAATACGGTGTGCAAGCAACAACCTATTTGGCTAGAATTCCCTCCGTTCGAAAACGTCCCGGAGAATCTTCATGGCATCCGTAATTTCACCACCGGATTCGACTTCATCGCTGGCCACGATTGCGCCATCAACGGTGAAATCACCGCAGAAAACGATACCGCTCTCAACACCGAACTCACCGCAGAAAACGCTGACGCCGTCGAGCGAATTCGTTCGTTACCGGTTCACGGTCAAGCAGTATCACGACATCATTGATCGCGGGATTTTCGCTGAAGATGAACCGATCGAATTGATTCGAGGAGAGATCGTCCGAAAAATGCCGATTGGAAACCCCCACGCTGCCACAGTCAAACGTATAAACAGACTACTCCCGACACGACTCCCGGCAGGAGTCCTGCTCAGCATCCAGGATCCGATTTCGGTGGACGACAGTGAACCTGAACCCGACGTTGCAATACTCAACTTCTGCGATGACTTGTATGCATCACGTCGCCCCACTGCTCAGGACGTGCTGCTGCTGATTGAAGTGGCCGATTCGTCGCTGGCGTATGATCGCGAAGTCAAAGGGCCGATTTACGCCGAAGCAGGCGTCCGCGAATACTGGATTGTCAATTTGATAAATTCGACAGTCGAAGTCTACCGAGATCCGCAATCCGATGGACGTTATGCAACAGTCACAACGGCGGTGTCCGGCGAAATTCTGACGCCGCTGCTGCTCAGTGGTCTTTCCGTACCGGTTGACGAAATCCTGGGGCTGACTCAGACGACAGCATGATTGAAAGCGTTTCGGATTCAATGTCCTTGGGAGGCCAGCCGTGTCACTTGCCGCAATTGATCCAGCCGTGACCCAACCTCAGCCAGGCAGTCGGCTACCCGCCCGATTCTCGGTCGCGCAGTTCGATGCGATGATCAATGCGGGTGTGTTTTCTGCGGAGAACGATCGACAGATACAATTGCTGAATGGCGAGATCGTCATCATGACACCACCCAATCCATTGCACGATGATGTTGTTGGTCTGCTTTCGGCTTGGGCCTTCGGCGAACTGCACAAGTCACAGGGGAACTTTGAAGTCCGCGTGCAACTTTCAATGGACCTCGCAAGTCAGAACAGCGTTGTTTTGCCGGACCTGATGTTTGTCGCACCACACTCATATTCGACTCACCGACCGACCGCGTCCGAGACTCGACTGTTGATTGAAGTCTCCGACACAACACTGGCCTACGACCTCGGCGAGAAAATGCGAATGTATGCTGCCGAGAATGTCTTTGAGTACTGGGTGATCGATATCCCGCATCGATCGCTGATTGTTCATCTGGACCCGGCTGCGGGGCGTTATCGCAGCGTGCAGACGTTCGCTGAACATGAGGTCGTTAATTCGAAATCGCTTGCCGACGTTTCGCTGTCGGTCAGCCGGTTGTTCCGCTAACGGCCTGCATTCTCATCGATCTGCCGTGCGTTGATTCTTACGAAACCACGGTGGAGAATTGATGGAATTGCATGAGCCCGCGAAATACGCGAATCAGCGCAAATGATCAACTCCATTTTCTGGACTCAATTCGCGTTCATTCGTACTACTAACAGTTGAATTCTTGTTTTCTCGCGCAGATTCTCAGGCGTCTGATTGCTGAAGTCAGGTCTGGCAGAAAAATGAGGGGGCAGAAAAAT
>JAYTAK010001090.1:0-2835 GCA_043737515.1 Candidatus Kuenenia sp.
AGCTTTTTCTGCACCTTTTCAAGTTCACTGGCCTGCTGCAATCCTCGCAGTGATGTGACCACCGGATTGAACATGTAGAGCAGAATCAGCATGCAATACTGATCCACATGCAGTGTGCGATTGCCCGCCCGATCGCGTTCACAACCGACATCGTGCAACTGCTGCAACAGGTCGCCCAGCTGATCAAAATACTTCAGCCCGACAATGTCCTTGTCGGTAATTCGCTTCTCGTCTGCCTGACAAACCGTTGGCCCGGACCCTACTGTGCGTCCTCAAATTTCCATGAAGCGTCGGACGAATAGAGCGAAGCCTGCAGCTTCTTGACGCCGTATGCCGCAGGATTCGCTGTCGATTCCTCCCGAGCGAATTCGGCGGGATTCGAGACGCTGGCAGATTCATTAACGGGTGGCAGCTTCAGAGCATCCCGGACCACCATCGCGAGGAAGGGCTCATGGTCCCGTTCTTCCTGTTCAAATTGCGATTTCAGTTCTTGAAAAGACGCATTCTCCCGCGGAGGAACTGAGGGCTGCGGAGACGCGGTCGATTGCCGCTAACATGCTGGTGGTCTATCGCATGCTGCCTCCTATCATGATCTTCATTTTTTAGGGCTTCAAAATGGATTCGAACATGTTCTCTACTTCCAGCGCGAGTGACATACATTCTTTGTCGTTTTTGAATGCGTCGAGCCTCATTGTTGTGTTGAATTTCTCGCGATAATCATTGGCTTCTCCTTTCTCGCCAAGTTCTGAATAGCTCATCGCAAGGATAGCGTAATCGCCGGGAAAGGCCTGAGGCGACAATTCTACCGACTTCAACGCTGCATCAATGGCTTCCCGAGAGTTGCCCATGCGATATTCGGCCGTGCCGAGCGTGTTGTAGTAGATTTCGCGAGGATGTTGCCGAACCACCTCACGGAATTGACTGAGTTGCAGATCCGTGAGTGGTGCCTGTGCGAATGCATCAGGAGTCTTGACACTTTGCCATGTTGCATTGTTCGTCGTTTGAGCTTCAGCCGCACTTATTTCAGGCAATTTGCTGCCGCGTGGGAGCTGGAGAGATTCTTTAACGACGGTCGCGAGGTGAGAATCGACGTCGCGCTCTTCGTCTGCAAACTGAGAGACAAGTTGTTCGTAGGATGATTGCAAGCCATCGTAAAGCGATGCCTGATCAGGATCGTTCTGCATCAGCAATGCATAATGGAAAACTGCGGCGTACCAGTTCTTCGTTGCGGTGGCTGCTGTTGCCTGCTCTTGATGCCAGAACGAATCGAAGCTCGCCTTAGTTTTTCGCCTTGCTTTTTCGTCGGGGGCATTCTTGTATTCCAGATCGACCAGCACGACGTTGTTTGATTCGGTGGTCACAAACCATCGATGATCGGGACAAGTGTGGGTGATCACTTCTGGCGGCTCCCACATTGCATCTGGAATCGTCTCGCGCGTCGGGACATCCCAGACCAGTTTTTCATTTTCGGACTCGGAGTAAATTCGGGAACCATCGAGGCTGAAGGTCACGCTTGTCACCGTGTCGGTATGTTCGCTGAGGATCGCGGTTTCGTGCTTTTGTGGTGCGTCCCAGATTCGCATGGTACCTTTTCCGGCGACGGCGGCGGCCAGCCGTGTGCCATCAGGGCTGAAGGTGACGGATTCAACACCTGCTTTGCCTGGGAAAAGAGCCATGATCTCCTGACCGCTCAGAGTATCGAATAATTGAACGGACTGGTCTGTTCCACACGCCGCGAACCGTTGGCCATCAGGACTGAAGGCGACCCCAAATACCGCGCCGCCACCGCTGGCTTGAGCGGTCGCAATTTGCTTGCCTGAGGCAACATCCCACACCCGGATCTTCGGGTCATAGCCACCTGACACAAGTCGCATGCCCGCCTGGTCAAACGCCACCGTCCTCACGAGCCCGGTGTGCCCAGTGAACGTTCGAATTTCACTGCCAGTCTCGACGTCCCAAAGCTTGACAGTGTTGTCACTGCTCGCGGATGCGAGGCACGATCCATCGGGGCTGAATACGACACAGTAAACCACACCACGATGGCCTTTGAGCGTAGCGGTTTCCTCATGTGCATGCGCGTCCCAGAGTTTGATCGTTCCGTCCCGACTTGACGACACGAGTCTGTTACCGTCCGGGCTGTACGCGACTCCGCTAACCCACTGCGTATGCCCTTTCAAGACGGCGACTTCTTCACCCGTTTCTGTGTTCCATAGGCGAACCGTGTTGTCATCCGCTGCCGAAGCAAGCCGCATCCCGTTCGGGCTAAAGGACACTTCCGCAACTGCAGCCCTATGCCCATTCAGCCTGAATTTCACAACGCCCGTCTGCGCGTCCCGCAGGATGACCGCTTCTGCTCCCGATGCGAGTTGCCTGCCATCCGAACTAAAGGCGACGCAATGAACATGTTCCGAATGCCCACTCAGCGTGAGATCGTTATCGCCGTGTGTATTCCAGATCCTGACGGTTCTGTCCGCGCTGGCGGAGACGAGGCGCGCCCCGTCGGGACTAAAGGCGACGCCCCATACCATTTTGGCGTGTCCACTGAGTGTATTGATCAAGTTGCCTGTTCGAGTGTCCCACAGTTTGATTTCTGTAGAGTCACCCGCGGTTGCGAACTGAGTTCCGTCCGGACTGAAGGCGACGCAACGAACGATTCGACTGTGCGCTCTCACTTCGGCGATAAGTTCCCAGGTCTGCGTATCCCACAGCACGTAACTGCCATAAGTGATGGCCGCCAACCGAGCGCCATTGGGACTGAAAGCCAGGCGTCGTACTTCCGGACGGGAGTGGTGGTCGACCTTGATTTGTTCCCCGGTTCGTGAGTCCCAGATTCGC
>JAYTAK010001091.1:0-6463 GCA_043737515.1 Candidatus Kuenenia sp.
GTTGTACCGACGGTCGCGCCAGTAGGTGTACCATGCTCGTGACTGTGACGGATGGCAGAAGAATTCAATTTCCATCTGTTCGAATTCACGCGAACGAAACGTAAAGTTGCGTGGCGTGATTTCGTTGCGAAAACTCTTGCCCACCTGACAGATTCCGAACGGCAGTTTGACGCGACTGCTGTCGCAGACGTTCTTGAAGTTCACGAAAATTCCCTGAGCTGTCTCGGGGCGCAGAAATGCGGCGTCTTCTTCCGTTCCCATCGCACCGAGGATCGTTTTCATCATCAGGTTGAATTCACGGGGTTCCGTCAGTTTGCAGCCGGTGTGGTCGCCGACCATCTTGCTGGGCTTTTGCGGGCACGGCGTGTTCGGAATATGATCCTGACGAAAACGCCCTTTGCAGGTGTGGCAATCCACCATCATGTCGTGGAACAGGTCGTAGTGTCCGGAACATTTCCAGACCTGCGGGTGCATGATCAATGCCGATTCCAGACCAACCATCTGGAAAGTCGCGGGGGCACCGGCTGGCTGAACCAGTTCGTTATGGGCCGACACCATGTCGTGATACCACACATCGCGGACGTTGCGTTTGAGTTCCGTGCCGAGCGGACCGTAATCCCAGAATCCGTTCTGTCCGCCGTAGATTTCGGAGTTCTGAAAAATGAATCCTCGGCGTTTACACAGCGCAACAATCTTGTCCATCGAACGGGTCATGACGCAGGTTTCTTTCCTGAAAACCAGGGAATTGTATTTCGGCATTTTCAGCCGGATACGGGATTGTAGAGGCCCGATTCATCGGCGCAAAGGACAGTCAGGAAACAGCGTTGGTGAAGTGGCCGCATTTCGTTAACGTGCCCGTTTTATAGAACTGACGGCAGGGTGCTCAGGCACCTGGCGACGGTCGAGGCATGGCATGATGCCGCCTCGGAGACATGGGAATTGGCGAAAGACGACACGGAATGGACCAGACGCTCATCGATGAAATCGCCGTCTTTCCACTGTCGGGATGTCGCGAACCGCTGAGTTCCCTCAGTCATATGCTCGGGGCGTTCGTGTTCGCCGCGATGGCGATCCTGCTGATTCGGCGTGGTCGCGGCGACTGGGTCAGAACGTCCAGCCTGGTGGTAATGGCCATTTCGTCGGTGTTGCTGCTTATTCTGAGCAGTGCGTATCATCTGGCATGGCCTGGCCCCACGCGGGATTTCCTGCTGCGAGCGGATGTGGCTGGCGTGTTTCTGCTGATCGCCGGAAGTATGACACCGGTTCATGCCATTCTCTTCAGCGGTCGCTCACGATGGCTGGCCCTTGTTCTGATCTGGACGATCGCTGTGGTCGGCATCCTGCTGCGGATGATTTTCCACGAATATGTGACCGACGCTGTGGGAGTCTCTATCTTCCTGATGTGCGGCTGGGGCAGTCTGGTGACTGCGATCGTCCTGTGGCGTCGCTTCGGATGGGATTTCATCAAGCCCGCCGTGTTTGCCGGTACGTCTTACACTCTGGGTGCGATCGTGTTGCTGTTCCACGGGCCGACGATCGTCAGCGGGATTATGGGGCCTCACGAATTATGGCATTTTGCCGTTTTGAGCGGCTTGGCGATGCACTGGCGATTCGTGTTTCAGTTCGCCTCCGGTGCGGAACAGTTTTTGACGGCATCGTGACGACGGTTATTCTTCACTCGGTGCAAAATGATGTGTCGTGAGTTACTGTCTGATTTCGTAGGGTGCGACCAGCGGAGCGCAGGCACACCATTTCACTGACCGAATACACAACCCGCGGCTAGTGCCTTGTCAAATCTTCGTTTTCGGGTGGCCTGGGTTAGAGGGCGATAGCCCGAAACCCCGGGGCTTCCTTCGCTCCGCTCAGTCCAGCCCCGGCCACCCAACCCGATATCCTGGCTTTGACAAAGCACTAGCGGGCTCTTGATTTAGATCCTTACTTTCCAACAACTGCGCATTTTGCACGCATCTTTTCGACTGTTGTTCTTTCGGATTTCGGATTTCGGATTTCGGATTTCGGATTTCGGATTTCGGATTTGCGGCTTCGCCGCGCTAGTCGTCTCCACTCGTGTCAAACGGTCGATCGCCGAGGATCCTGGCGACTTCATCCCGTTCCAGGTTTTCAGCTTCCAGTAACGCAGCCGCCAGAGTATCCAGCTTTTGTCGATACTGTTTCAGCAACTGCACCGCCGAAGCATGGGCCTCATGCATGATCTTTTGCACTTCGACATCGATCAGCCGCGCCGTTTCTTCGCTGAATTCACGATATGTGTGCATTTCCTTTCCGAGGAACGGATGCTCTTCTGATTGACGAAATGCGACGGGGCCGATGGCTTCTGACATGCCCCAACTGGCGACCATGCGGCGGGCCAGACGTGTCGATCGGTCGATGTCGTCTTCGGCACCGGCGGAGAATTCATCAAACACAAGTTTTTCAGCCGCGCGGCCGCCCATCATCATGATGAGCCTGGCTTTGAGCAGATGTTCGCCGACGTTGTAGAGTTCTTTTTCCGGCATCAACTGCGTCACACCCAATGAGCGTCCGCGAGGCACGATCGAAACTTTGTGGACCGGGTCCATGCCTTTCTGACACCAGGCCAGGATCGCATGGCCAGCTTCGTGCCATGCCGTCAGATCTCTTTCCTTGAGTTCCACGGGCTCATCGCGCGGAGCCCCCATCAGGATCAGATCCTGTGCGAAAAGAAAATCGACCATTTCGACGGTACGCTTGTCTTCGCGTGCGGCCTTGAGCGCTGCTTCGTTGACAAGTTTTTCCAGGTCCGCCCCGCTGTATCCGATTGTCGTCCGGGCCAGGCATTCAAGATCCACGTCGTCCGCGAGCGGCACCTTGCGCGAGTGGACTTTCAGAATTCCAAGCCGTCCTTCCCGCGCTGGTTTATCGACGGTCACATGGCGATCAAAACGACCGGGACGCAAGAGTGCAGGATCAAGCACGTCCTGACGATTGGTGGCGGCCAGAACAATGACGGTTTCACCCTGTTGGAAGCCGTCCATTTCGCTGAGAATCTGATTCAGCGTCTGTTCGCGTTCGTCGTGGCCACCGCCAACGCCGGCTCCGCGCACACGCCCGACGGCGTCTATTTCATCAATGAAAATAATGCAGGGCGACGCTTCACGAGCCGTCTTGAACAGATCCCGCACACGCGTCGCACCGACGCCCACGAACATCTGTATGAATTCAGAACCGTTGATCGAAAAGAACGGTACTCCGGCTTCCCCGGCGGTGGCTCTGGCAAGCAACGTCTTGCCGGTACCAGGCGGCCCGACGAGCAGCACGCCCTTGGGAATTTTGGCACCCAGTTTTGTGAACTTCTTCGGCGTTTTCAGAAACTCAACAACTTCCTGCAAGTCCTGTTTGGCGTTCTTGAGCCCGGCCACGTCGTCGAACGTTGTGACCTTATCACTTTTCTCAAATCGCCGAGCTGGGCTGCGGACGAATCCACCCATCATGCCGCCGCTGGAAAACGGGTCGGACGACCGCCGCATGATGGTCCATAGGATGAAGATCAGCCCCAACGGCAGCAGAATCCAGATGAGAAGCTGTGTGCCGTTATCAACGGCGGTCGGCGTGTTGCTGTAGACTTTGACCTTTTGGTTTAAGTCTTTGATGAATTCATCATCCCGCATGTTCTCCGGAGGCAGTACTGTGTTAAATTTCTTACTGAGTTTGCCGGTGATCCCTTTCGGTGGTGCCGGGATTTCCTTCCATTCACCGATCAAAAACTCTTGCTGAATCTTGTACGTCTCAATATTGTCGGCCTGCAATTGATCCCTAACGAATGAGATTGGGACCGTCGTGCCGTAATTCGACGGAGAGCTGTAGAACAGCCACATCATCAGCGCAAAGCCGATGACTCCCAGAATAATCATGGTCCCGAAATTGCGTCGTCGAGGATCGCCGCCCTGGCCATCACTGGGCTTGTTATTCGACGGCCCTGGAGAATTGTCTCCGGATTGCTGATCCATGCGAACGTATATCCTGACTGGAATTTCTTGTGCGTTGAGTACAGTCCGCCACGGGACAGAGGGCAGCAGATCTTCAATTTTGCCCGTCCTGCGAAGCGTCTAAGAGTAGCGGACCTTCCGCAGTCTCGCAATCCAGTCTGCCGATCAGCAGATGGTGGTCTGAGCTTTGGCACTCGGCCAAAACGGCCGACCGGGCTGAGAAATGCCGGGAGTAGAACAGATAATCAATCCGCCATGTGGCCCTCAAGCCGTTGCGGAAGCGAAAGTCCCACGACTTGTGAGTCTGATCAGGATCTGGATAAAGCTGACCAAACAGGTCGGTGAGTCCACTGTTTGCCAGAGTTATCGGGGCAACGCCGTGAGACGGACTGTTGAAATCACCCACAACAATGACGAGCCCGCCGTTGGAAATATCCTTGAGAACTGCCTGAACTTCGTACTCGTGATCCACTTCCGTTTGGTTGACCGCAGAAATCAATTGTGGAATCGTGCGAGATTCACGGGACGTGAAGGGTGTCATATGCACGCTGACGACGGTGATTCGCCGAAGGCCGTGTTCCAGTTGAAAGACGACGTGTCCAAAAAAAGTCCGGGCAGGAGGCGAAAATCGCGGTTCCAGAATGGGCTTTCGCGACAATACCATGAAACCCTCTGCAAAGAAGTCTCCCGTATGTCCGGCTGTAAAGTCGTACGGGAAAAGATCTCCGACGTCGCGTTTGAGCCAGATCTCCGAGTCTTCCGTTGTCTCCTGCAGGCAGACAACGTCCGCATTCGAATTCCTCAGCATTTGCGACACTTCACCAAGATTCCGATTGGCGTAATTGATATTCCATGTGGCAATTGTGAAGGGACCGGTTGCAGATTCTGAGTCATTTTCGTGCGAATTCAATTTCGCAGGATCAATTGGAGATATAGGGGAAGATGCCGCAACGGCGGCCGCCGCTTCATCGACACCTTGATTCACGGCGGTTGAGATGGTGGCAGGACCGCTGCCGAAATTACCGTATCGCAAGTAAAGGCAAACAACAATCGCCGCAACGCTGGCAACGGCAACCGCTGGCCAAAGCCATGTCCAGTGCGTTCCCGGTTTCAGGCGAAACACAGCAGCCGTCCGTTCTGCTTGTCTTCTCCAGCGACGAGATGGCCTTCGCCGATCGCAATCCCCGCATTGATCGGACTGCCGGCATTGAACTTCCAGACTTCTTTGCCTGTGGCAAGTTCGATGCCGTACAAATTGCCATCGCCGGAGCCTACGAACAAACGCTTATCGACAACGGCTGCTGAGCATTCGATTCGAGCCCGGGTCGCAAACATCCATTTGCCTTCACCTGTTGTTCGATCGACAGCGTGAACGTTTTTGTCGTGGCCACCGACAATCACCAGGTCATCCGTCACTGCTGCCGACGCATGAAACGGCATTTGGCGAGGACCTGCGTAGCGCCAGACAAACTCACCCTTGCGCCAGTCCACGCAGACGATTTCTCCCGTATGAGTCCCAACGTACAACAGATCGCCCATCACGGCTGGTGACGCGATCAGGAATGACTCCAGCGGCATATCACGAAACTCTTTGCCGGTCTGCAAATCGATGACTCGCAGATGTTCGTCGCAGCCTGCGAGGAATGTGAACGTTTCTTCGATCGCCGGCGAACAGTTGATACGGTCGTTGGTTTGGAATTTCCAGGCTTCGCTTCCGTCCAGATTCAGACAGTACAAGTAGCTGTCGTGTGACGCGAGCAGCAGCTTGCCATCATGCTGCGCCACGCACCCGGCGATTTCTGCATCGGAAGCAAACACCCAGACTTTCTTGCCGGTCATGCGATCGACTGCGTGGAGCACGCCGTCTTCGTCGCCAATGTAAATCATGGTCGCGGTAACCAGCGGAGCGGCCTTAAATCCGGGCGCAAACTTTTTTGGGTCGGGATCTTCAATGGACCGATACTTCCAGATTTCTTCACCGGTTTTCAGATTCAGGCAATGCAGATTCCCCGAAAGCGATGGCGCGTAAACGAATTCGCCGACAATCGCGACTGCGGCGACCCAACCATCCGGTGACGCCAGTTGCCATTTCAAGGCCGGCTGTTCGGCCAGTGTCGATCCAGAAATCCCGCGCTGATCCGGAGTCGCCCGAAACGACGCCCAACTAGATTCACCGGGTGCTTCAAGGCCAGCGGGTATTGGCGAGGCCAGCGCTGATCGCCTGAATTGACTTGCCACGCTGATCGCGGCGAGTCCCGTGCCTATCTGCCGCAGCGCGGTGCGCCGGGATGTTGTATTCGAGGGATTGTTTCGCATGGAATTAATTCCGTGAAATTCTGCAACTGTTTACAAACGAATGCCAGACAACCCAATATACCCCGCGCGGCCAGGACCGAGGGAGTGGACTTAAGGCGAGCGGGGGATGTTAATCCCCTGATTTGTTCCAGATGACGCGAAAATCAGGGCACTTACGTACCCCGCTCGCCAGTCAAATTCCT
>JAYTAK010001092.1:0-2834 GCA_043737515.1 Candidatus Kuenenia sp.
AGGGCTCCGTATGCCGATTCCGTCTGTTCGTACTATCGACCAGGACGAAGTTCGAAACTTCGGAAAAATTAACGCCGAGTATGAGATTTCCGGTCTGACTTTGATTCAGACGGCTTCTTACGCTCGTTTCTTGCAGGCCGATCGTTCTTCACGCGATCGACTGGACATCGGTCTGGAAGCGATTCTGCGCGAAGTGTTTCCAATTGAAAGTTATGATTCGCAGTTTCGTCTTGAGTACATTCGGTATGAACTGGGCAAGCCTCGGTACACGCCGGAAGAGTGCCGCCAGCTGCGCCTGACTTACGGAATGCCGTTTCGTGTCTGGTTGCGACTGGTAAAAGAGCAACCCGTTGAAGAAGAGGTGTATCTCGGCGACATCCCGATCATGGTGGGTGGCGGAGAATTTATCATCAACGGGGCAGAGCGTGTCGTCGTCAGCCAGCTGCATCGATCCCCTGGCGTGGATTTTGTGATGGCCGAAGAGACGGCCAGCAGTGACCGTAAGACGCAGTCATGCCGCATCATTCCGGAACGCGGAAGCTGGATCGAATTGCTCGTCAGCAAACGCGAAGCGATTGGCGTGCGGATCGATCAGAGCGGCAAGTTTTCTGCCGTGACGTTGCTGCGTGCCATGTCTAAGGAATACTCGTCGGATGCTGAGATCATTCGTTTGTTCTATGCGACTGAGACGATCAAGATCACAGCAAAGACTGTTGCCAAAGATCTGGAAGGCAAGTACTCCGTCGAGAATGTTGTGTTTCCGGATAAGCACGAGCGGGCGGGCGAGATTGTTGTTGATGCCGGCTATGAAATTACCGAATTGGTTTCCGAAGAACTGCTCACCTGTGGTGTGAAGAGCATCGAGATTGTGAAAGACCATACGGATCTGCTGATGTTGAAGACGCTGGCAGAAGACGGCACGTCAACGCACGAAGAAGCGCTATTGAAGATTTACCAGCGCCTGCGTCCCGGGAATCCGCCGAACCTGGATAAGGCGAGCGATCTGTTCAACGAAAAGTTCTTTGACGTAAATCGTTATCGGCTGGGTCGCGTTGGTCGCTTCCGTATCAATCGTAAATTCGCGCAGGACATTTCTGACGATGAAATGACTCTGAAGCCGGAGGACTTCATTAATGCGATGAAGTACATCGTCCGTCTGCGGATTGGTGACAATACGGCACAGATCGACGACATCGACAATCTGGGTAACCGGCGTCTGCGAACAATTGATGAGTTGGCGGCTGACGAGATCCGTAAGGGGTTCTTGAAACTTCGTCGAACTGTTCAGGAACGTATGAGCCTGAAAGAAGTCGATGCCATGACGCCTCGTACGCTCATCAATCCGAAGAGCGTGTCTGCCGCAATCGATTACTTTTACGGTCGTAGTGAACTCTCTCAGGTTGTGGACCAGACAAACCCACTGTCGATGTTGACGCACGAACGGCGGTTGAGTGCTCTGGGGCCAGGCGGTTTAAATCGCAAACGTGCGGGCTTTGAAGTCCGCGACGTTCATATTTCCCACTATGGACGTATTTGTCCGATCGAGACACCTGAAGGCACGAACATCGGGCTGATCTCCAGCCTGAGTATTTACGCTCGTGTTGATGATTACGGCTTCCTGATTTCGCCATATCGCGTTGTGAAGAACGCCAAAGTCACGGACGAAGTTGTGTGGCTGCGTGCCGATGAAGAGGCGTCCGGCATGGTGTGCCCAGCCGATACGCTTGTTGAGAAAGGCATGATTGCCGAAGAACGGGTGCTTGCTCGAACACAGAGCGACGTGCTCTGGGTCGATCGCAGTGAAGTTCAGTTTATCGACGTTGCGCCTTGTCAGATGGTTGGAGTTTCAGCCGGTCTGATCCCGTTCCTGGAACACGACGACGCGAACCGAGCTCTGATGGGATCCAACATGCAGCGTCAGGCCGTGCCGCTGCTGATTTCAGAACGTCCGGTTGTCGGAACCGGCATGGAGCAGTACGTTGCCCAGAATTCCGGTATGGTGCTGCGAGCAGAGAAATCGGGCAAAGTCACCTTTGTCGATGCCTGCAATATCGAAATCGACGGTCGTCGCTATCCGCTTCGCAAGTTCACACGACTGAACGAACGCACGTGTTTGAACCAAAAGCCGATTGTGAAGATGGGTGAACGCGTCAAGGCAGGACAGATTTTGTGTGACAGTGCGGCGACGAAAGACGGATCGTTGGCACTCGGTCGCAACGTGCTGGTCGCCTTCATGTCATGGGAAGGCTACAACTTTGAAGACGCAATTATTTTGTCCGAACGTCTGGTGAAAGAAGACGTTTACACATCGATTCATCTCGACGAGTTCGATGTCGAAATCCGCGAGACGAAGCTGGGACGTGAAGAGTTCACCCGCGACATTCCGAACGTCAGCGAAAAAGCATTGCGTCATCTGGATGACACCGGTGTCGTGAAAGTCGGAACGCGCGTCAATCCGGGCGATATTCTGGTCGGCAAGGTTTCACCGAAGGCGAAGTCGGAACTGACGCCGGAAGAAAAACTGCTGCACGCAATCTTTGGACGTGCCGGCGAAGACGTGAAGAATGAAAGCCTGGAAGTCCCGAGCGGTGTCGGCGGGATCGTCATTCACACGGAGAAATTTTCGCGGCGTATGAGTTTGTCAGAAATCGAACGCAAGCGGTTCGAGGACGAGCTGAAAAAGGTTGAAAAAGAAAATGAAGTCGCCATCGCGGCGTCGTTCAAGGCGTTTCTCGTCGACCTGGAAGCGGTGTTGGAACAACCGGTAACGGATTCCGATGGTCGCCAACTGGCCAAACTGGATGATCCCAAGGCAGTCGCCGACTATGCTCGAC
>JAYTAK010001093.1:0-14730 GCA_043737515.1 Candidatus Kuenenia sp.
CCATGCGGCAGCACGGTGCGACGATCTCCCACGATGCGCGTCCACAGCACATGGCGGCGAAACAGACGACGTTCTTCGGCGGTGAACAGCCGCGACGCAATGGATTCGTCCGTCATCAGTTCCCAGCAGCTTTTGTGGTCGAAATCGCCCACCATCGACGAGACCACGCGGTTCTGACGAAACAGCAAACGCATGGCGTCGAGTGGTCTCCCGATTTCCTGTTCGAGTGCTACCAGGTCGCGCGTTTCATAGTCACGATAGGCCACATCGATCTGGATATCTTCGTAGTAAACTTCATCGCCTTCGATGCGCAGTTCGCGAGGATCGGCATGGACGATGGTGATGCCGTGGCGTTCTGACAGATGTTTCTTCAGAACCGACTGTTCGTTCGGACCGTCATGCGTGTATTTGGGCTCAACCAGACACAAGCGAAATTTATTTCGTCCGATCGCACGCGCGTGATCGATCAGCACCTGCAGAAAGAGTTCGCGTTGATCACGAGGCAACTCGATATCCAGTTCGGGATCCTGCGCCAGCAAGGTCGGCACGACATCGCGCATCACGAGTTGTTCTGCCAGCGGTGCATAATGAATGCCGCCGACGCCGGAAAGATTTGGTTCCAGGAACAGGAGTGATTCCTGCCATCCGGCACTCGTAAAGTCGCAGACCGCGTCCAGTCGTCCGTAGAGCGGATTCAGATGCTGATGATCCGGAGTCCAGATATCCCGCAGCCATTGATCTTCTGCCGGAGTGATGGCCAGAATCCGGCGAACCTGTTCATCTTCCAGATACAGTGCGGGAAGGCGTTTCAGCGCTTCTGCCAGTTTCATGCAGACATGATCGACGTAGCTGAGCTGTTCCGGCATGGCGAGCAGTGGCCGCAGCATGATCCGCACGGGTTCCTCCACGCCGTCTCGTTCGTAGACCACGGCGTTGGCCTGTGCATCGATTCGCAGCCGTTCGGCAATCCTGGCCAGCGTGCCGTCACCGACGCGCTGCAGGGCTTTCCGCACACGGTTGTCCAGAGTCGTTCCGTACAGTCCGACAGATTCGGCAGGACTCAGCATAATGACGCGACTACTCTCGTTAGTAGAGGATCAGTTTTTACCGGTCCGTGCTTTTGCAGGACAGGACTTCGTGACTTGTCGAAACCAGCGACAAGGCACGGATGATAGCGGGTCAACGCATCGTCGTAGAGCGAACGTACGCCCCAAAGCGGTTCGCCTTGCGGCCAGGTGAAAATCCTTTCCGGCAGGTCTTTATACATCGCGCGGTCAGATTTGAGGTTTTGTGAGCGGCAAGGCGCTAGCCGCCGGTGCTGACCGAATGCACAACCTGCGGCTGGGGGTCTGATGATTTAGTCTGGATTTCTACGTGGGGTAAGCTTCCAGCTTGCCATCGCGGAATGAAAACTCGATGTTTTTTTGAAAAACTTGACAAGCTGAAAGCCTATCCCACCTTAAATCAACCGACCACTAGCGCCTTGCAGCCCACTCAACAACATGGGCTTCCATGAATTCAAACATTTTCCAGGATTGTTGAACTTCGCTGAATTGACACTTGCAACGTCTGAGCTTAGCGTCCACCCGCTCACTTAGTCTGTAACCAATGCCTACTCACAGAGGATGTTGTGATGCTGACAGGGAACTGGTTGGATGTTCTGAGGAAGTCTTTCTCGCATCGACAGGCAAAGTACCGGGGGCGGCGGAGTAAGTTCCATGCCGGGAATACCGAGGGGCTCGAAGACAGGACGCTCCTGTTCGCGCCGTATTCTTCAAACGACAGCTATACCGCTGTTTCCGGACAGACGCTCACAGTCAGCAGTGCGGGCGGCGTGCTGGCCAATGACACCGACATGGATGGCGATCCACTCACCGCCCAGTTGATGAGTCCCCCGATGATGGGGTCGTTGTCGTTGAATACGAATGGTTCATTCGTGTACGCCGCTCCGTCTGCCTTCACCGGAAACGTGACGTTTACTTATCGGGCGTTCGATGGGACACAGACAGGCAATACAGCCACGGTCACCATCGGCGTCGGCTCAGGCAGTGGTAGTGGCAGCAGTTCCGGGGGTGGAGGCACGAATTTGCCGCCTGTCGCAGTTTCTGACAACTTGTACGCAGAACAAAACTCATCCGGGGCCAGATTGCCGGTGCTCTGGAATGATTCCGATCCGGAAGGTGCCACACTTTCCATCCCGAGCGTGACAACTCCGCAGCATGGCAGCGCGAGTCCGCAGTTCGACTCGTATTCCGGAAAAAACGTTGTTTCTTATACGCCGACATCGGCCTACACCGGCACGGACACGTTCAACTACACAATCTCCGACGGAATGCTCACAGCATCGACGTTCACCTCGCTGACCGTTCATGCCGTGGACAATACGATCGCTTCCGCACGTTCGCTGACGTTGCAGAATAATGTGCGACTCACCACGGGTGGAATCATTGGAGACGGTCCGCAGTCGTGGAGCGACGTCGATATCTTTTCGGTGTCGCTGACCGCCGGACAGGCGATCAAGTTTGATATTGATTCTGCCAAAATCGACGCAGGCGGTTCCTACGGATCGCTGAATGCCTTGCTGCGACTGTTCAACAGTGCCGGGACTCAGATCGCATCGAATGACAATGGCACCGACCCGGATACGAACATCGCCAGCAATGATTCGTATCTGTCATATACGGTGACGACATCCGGCACGTACTATCTGGGTGTCTCGGAATCCACGAATTCGACCTACAATCCGACGACTTCCGGCGGGGGCTACAGCATGATGTCCGGTGCGTACCAGTTGAAGGTGCTGCTCAGCAAACGTTGAGAGTGTTGTTTTTCTGAGAAGAATTCTATCACTGCTGACTCATCAGAAGTTGTTGCAGATGAGTCAGGTTTTGAAAACTGAGCGGCCCCTCCAACTGCACGCCTTGCCGTTCCCCGCCAGAGACAACGCTTCCGCCGGGCTTGTCCCGGTCGGAGCGACAACTGAGAAGCTACCACACGACGCCCCACTCTCCCCTCTTTTTTTTTGCTCGCTCGCCTCCGGCGAGCGAGCGAAAAGAGAGGGGAGGCGATCATGTTCAGTTGGTAGCCGTTCAGTTATGTTCCCGCCGGGGCCAGCCCGACGGAAAACGAGACTCTTGACGATCGATGTGACTCAGGGTGTCCTGGCGAATGACAGAGATCTGGACCTCGACATTCTGTCCGCAACGGTTGTCACCGGTCACGGCGTGCAGCATGGCACGCTGACGTTTCAGACAAACGGCTCGTTCGTCTATGTCGCAACCGCCGGATACGTCGGGACCGACACGTTCCGCTATCGCATCACCGATGGAGCCCAGACCGCGGAAGCCAACGTCACGATTACGGTCGTGAATCAGCGTCCAATCGCCGACCATGACAAATATGGCGCGACTGTCGAGCAATTGCTGACCGTCACGGCGGCTGCCGGAGTCCTCGCCAACGACGTGGACCCCGATCAGGATGTCTTGCAGGCGGTCCTGTCCAGCGGTCCGACGCACGGCACGCTGAATCTGAACACCGACGGCTCGTTCACGTATACACCGCACGTTGGGTTTATCGGCGTCGATGAGTTTCGGTACGAGGCGAAAGACACGCTCAATCTGAAAAGTTTCATCCGGACGGTTTCGATCTCCACCGCCCTCGTGGCCACCGACGATGACTACGAAGTCAGCCACGACCGCACGCTGACCGGCGATGTCGGTTCAAATGACCACAGCGTCTCCGGTCCTGCTCCGATCTATGTTCTTGTCAGCGGTCCAGCCAGCGGCAGTTTTTCGCTCAGTGCCAGCGGAACGTACTCATTCACCCCGGCCACGCATTTCGTCGGACTGGCGACATTCACCTATCGCTTTTCAGCCAACGGGAATCAAAGCAACATCGCCACCGCCACGATTGACGTCGTCAACGAAGCTCCGCTGGTCTTCACCGGCACATGGCGTGCCTCGCACGGCCAGACGATCACCGCATCTGTCGCCGACGGCCTGGCGTTCCGTTCGCGCGACCGTGACGGCGACGTGATGACTTATTCCGTGGTGCAGCAACCGACGCACGGCACACTCACGCTGCAGACGAACGGATCGTTTGACTACATCCCGGCAGATCCTGCTTACACGGGCTCTGACAGCTTCACTTGGAAAGCCTTTGACGGGCTGTTGTATTCCGAAGTCAAAACCGCATGGATTGAACTGCTCAACCACAAAGCCACGGTCACAGCCGATTCGTACCAAACCCATTCCGGTCACACACTCACCGTCACCGCCGCCAACGGCGTGCTCTCCAACGACTACGACGGCGATGACGATAGCTTGCAGGCGCAAATCACCGTCCAGCCCACCCACGGCACCGTCACGCTCGCCGCCAACGGCTCATTCGTCTACACACCAAACGCGGGAACGATCAATGCCAACGACACTTTCAAATATCGCGTCCACGACGGAGCGGAATTGAGCGCCGAAGCGACGGTTTCTGTCAGAATCGTGAATGCAGTGCCGCAGGTCCTGCCGGAACAATTCGCGGTCCAGCATGATCGCCTGCTGACAATCACAGCAGGTCGAGGACTGCTGGCGAATGACTACGACGGAGATCACGATTCACTTTCAGCCGTGATCGCCACTCAACCACAGCACGGATCGGTCACGCTTGCCACAGACGGCTCGCTGACCTTTATGCCAACCGCTGGCTATGTCGGGACTGACAGTTTTACGTACCGTGTGTCCGACGGCTTTCAGCAGAGCGACCCCGTGACCGTTTCCTTGACAGTCACGAACAAGGCTCCCGTCGCGACCAACGATTATTTCATCACGCGCCGCAATACGAATCTGGTGATTGCGGCTGCCGACGTGACTGGCAACGATTCCGATTCGGATGCCGACACCGTCACGCTGCTGCCGTTTGGCACGCCAGGACATGGCACATTGACGGCTAGTGGCAATGGTCAATGGACCTATCATCCCAATGCGGGTTTCGTCGGAATGGACTCCATCAGCTATCAGATTTCAGACGGCGTGAGTTCCAGTGCGACGGCGACGCTGCAGATTGAAGTCCTGAATTCCGCTCCGGTTGCGGCGGGCGATCGATTCGAATTACCGCATGATCTGGCGTTTATTGTTGCCGCAGGAAAAATTCAGACCAACGACTTTGATCTGGAAGGCGATGCACTCACCGTGGGAGTTGTGGACAATGTCCGCAACGGCACCCTCGCACTGCAATCAAACGGAGGTTTCACCTACACGCCCAACGCTGGTTTCATCGGTCGTGACACGTTCAGCTATCGACTGTACGACGGAAACCTTTACAGTGAACCTGTCCGCGTAATTCTGGACGTCGTCAATCATCGTCCGGTCGCACGTGACGGTTCGCAACGTATCACGCACGACACGGTCTTGACTCAACCCGCCTCTTCCGGATTGCTGTCCGGGGCGCGCGATACCGACGGCGACACGCTCACCGCATCAATTGTCTCCAATGTTCATCACGGCACGCTCACCGTACAGTCAAACGGAAGCTGGACCTACACGCCCGCCACGCATTTTGTAGGAACGGACAGCTTTACGTATCGAGTTTCCGACGGATCACTGCAGAGTCTGACCAAAACAATCTCGATTGATGTGTCCAACACGCCGGTGGTCGCCTCCATGGATGCCTGGACCGTGACGCCGAACACCGCGCTCAGCGTTGCGGCCCCTGGCGTGCTGCAGAATGATTCGGATATTGACGGCGACATGCTGACGCTGACCGTTGTCGATAACGTCCTGCACGGCACGCTGTCGCTGCAACAGAACGGTTCGTTTATTTACACACCCACCGCGGGCTATATCGGTCAGGACACGTTCACCTACAAAGTCAGCGACGGACTGGAAGAGACCACGGCCACCGTGCAGTTGACAGTCACAGGCATTCCGCAAACAACGCAGACCGTGCCCGTCGCCCGCAACGATTTCTACAGCACGCCGCATTCGACATTGCTCACTGTGTCGGCCTCGGCCGGCTTGCTGGGTAATGATCGAGATCCCAACCACGATCCGCTGACCGTGCAGTTGGTTGCTGCCCCGGCACACGGCACACTGACGCTCAATTCCAGCGGCTCATTCAGCTATCAGCCGTTCGCAGGCAATTCGACAACCGTCGCGTTTGTCGGAACCGACACCTTTACGTATCGCACGTCCGACGGCAGCAATCTGAGCGCCGTGACGACGGCAGAAATCAAGGTCCGCAATACTCTCCCGTGGGCCGCGAACGCTGCGTTTGAAACGCATCAGGGGACGACGCTGACGACCGCCGTGGGACAGTTGTCTCGCTTTGCAGGCGACAACGACCATGACACGCTCACGTTTACAGCCGTGACGAATCCACAACACGGCACGCTCACACTGAATCCTGCGGGCACATTCAGCTTCGTTCCGGCGACAGGCTATTCCGGCAGCGATTCCTTCACCTGGCGAGTCGCCGACAAGATCGGCAACAGCCAGTCGGCGACCGTCTCGATCGACGTCACCAACGAACGTCCCACGGCGTTTGACCTGCAGTTTACGACACAGCACGGACAGGTCTACCACGGCACGGGACGCGGTGTCATGGCCGGTGCCTCCGATCAGGACAACGACACGCTGACCGCCCAGCTCGTCACCGGAGCCGCTCACGGGACAGTGGTCGTGTACAGCAACGGCACATTTACCTACACGCCGACTGCCGGTTACGCAGGCAATGATCAGTTTGTGTTCCGAGTCAACGATGGAGCCCTCAACAGCTACGATGCCGTCGTCCGCCTGACGGTTGACAATCAGACACCGGTCGCCAGTGACGGCTACCAATCAACTCAGCACGATCAGCCAGCGGTGATTGAACTCAATGCCTTCGACTCGGACGGCGATCCGCTCGTGTATGAACTCGTTTCAGCCCCGCAGCATGGCACGCTGACCTACGAGAATCTGATCAACAACGGCAGTAATGGCCAGCCCATTCGATTCACGGGCAAAGTCACGTTTCATCCAACCGCCGGATTCGTGGGCAACGACACATTTCAATATCGCGTCAACGACGGCGTCACGCACAGTGATCCGGCCGAAGTCAGCCTCAGCGTCCGCAATTTCGCCCCACGAGGAGCGGCGTCTCTGCAGAGGACCACGCCTGGCAAAGCAATCATCGTCACTGGCGGCGGACTGCTCGCCACCGCCAGTGATCCGGACGGCGATACACTCACGCTGTCCATCGTGACTCAGCCCGCCCACGGCACGCTGACACTGGTGCAGACGAACGGAGCCTACACGGGCGGCTACACTTACACGCCGAACGCCGGATACGCCGGTCCCGATTCGTTCAGTTGGCGAGTTTCCGACGGTGCGACAGTCAGCGACACCGTCACCGTAGCGATCGACATTCAGAACAACGCCCCGACGATAGCCGATCGTTCGTTCCAGCAGCGTTATCGTGAAGCCACCGTCAACGGATCAGGCCAGCGAACCTACACGGTCGATCTGGCAACTGCCGGAGTCGCCATCGACGCCGACAAGGACACGCTGCAGTACCAGATTGTCACCAACGGCCAGCACGGCACGGCGACACTGACACCGCAGGGGCTTCTCAAGTGGACATCCACGTCAAACACCTACGTCGGCAACGATAAAATCATCGTCCGAGTCACCGACGGATACTCATTCAGCGACAATGCGGAAATCAAAATCGCCATCGATAACACCAAACCCACAGCCGCCGGAGATTTCTATTCGATCCACCACAACGGCACGCTCAGCATCACGCCGGTGAAACTCCTCGGCAACGACTTCGACTTCGACGGCGACTCGCTGCACATCGTCTCTGTCACCAACGGAGTCCACGGCGCACTAACACAGTCCGGCAACAACTGGACTTTCAATCCGCAAGGCTGGGTCGGGACGACTGAAATCACCTACACCGTCTCCGACGGCCTGGTCAACAGCGAACCGGCGACGATCGAGATTGAAGTCACGAACGCCCCGGTCTGGGGGATTGATCGGAGCTTGACAGTGCCTGAAAACGGCTCGATTGAATTCGAAATCTCGACGGCTGCGGGCAATACCTGGAGTCCCGATGGTGATGTCGTCACCGTGAGCTTCACCGCTCAGCCGGCTCACGGAACACTCATTTCGCTCGGCAACAGCCGCTGGAGGTACGCACCCACCCCCGGTGTCACGACCAATGGTCCTTCCGGAATCCCCACGACGACGCGCGGGTATCTGGGCCACGACACTGTGTCGTTCCAGCTCTCAGACGGCATTCTTCAGTCGGCCCCAATCAAGTATTCCTTTCTCGTGGTCGATCCCCGAGCGGGAGCCGACAGTCCATTTGGAAATAACGCGCCGCTGGCACCGGGCGCAATTCCTCAGGCACTGCTCAGTCATCAAGCGGACTCAGGCTGGGCTCCCGTTCTCGATAATCCACTACCGCCCGTAAATGCCAGGTATCACAAACTGCGACCGGGGCAGTCGGCTTCCGCCCAAATCAACACGGGTGGAGCCCATGTCACGGGACTCTGGAACGGAAGTGCGTGGTTGCCGGTCAGCAGCGCCGGCACCACGCTTTCGACAGCCACAGGTTCCATCACGATCAATTCCAGCGGAGCCTACACGGCGACTGCCCCTGTATCGGCTGGCAGCGGGAAACTCGTCACCAGAATTCGGCTGTCTGCGGCGACACTTTCGTCCGACAGCACGATCACGATGGAGTACTTCAACAATGCTCCGATCCTGGCTTCTCCCTACGCATCCGGAGTCGGACAGTTACGTATCGTTGATTTACAGACCGGGGGAGTGACATCGAGTTTGCAGCCCATCATTGGGGATCTGATGTCGTTTGCGAAGGATGTTGACTGGGATCCTGTCACGTTTATTGCTCAGGTCGTGCACGGCGGAAGCGGCGATCTGACGATCAATGCCAACGGAACCTATTCGTATTCATTGAACGGTTCGCTCGCACAGAGTGTCGATGAACCTCTGGAGATTTCTGTGTCTGATGAATTCGGGGCTGTTCGAACGGCAACTCTGAACCTCGCCGTCGGTGTAGCACAGTACTACACAGCGCCGATCCCGCCTGCAAATCAACAACATCCGCCGACCGCAGGCGGATTGAATGGCACGTTCTTAACTCCGGGGCTTCCCATTGGAGCTGTGTCTGGAGCCAGCGACGGCGGTTATCCAGCGTTGTCCTTTGAAGTTCTCGGCGATGGAAAAGGAACCTACGGTGAATTGATCATGACCGGAGCGTCTGCAACGTATGTACCCTTTGAGTGGCAGGAAGGCGCGTTTCTGAAAGACGGTCAGGATCCCACAGTGTTCAAATACAAAGTGACCAACGGCCTTGGCGAATGGAGTATCGGAGACGCCGTCGTCAAAGCCACAATGATTGGCGGGGGGCAGTCCGTGAGTTATGGGAATGTGGAAGTCACATCCTCGGCCGACGACATCGCTGTCGCCCTCGGCGTGACACATGGAGTCTGGACGGCTGCGATTGGCGGCGTGGTATCGAATGCCACGTTCACTGTCGAGAACAGTTCCGTCTATTGGACTGGCGATGCCACCACGCGGATTTCTCTGGCAGTACACGGATCGGTCATATCCCCCATTATCGTATCCGGATCGGCTTATGTCCTTTCCGCGAATGGCAACATCCTGCAGCCCGTCATCGCCTCCAAAGTGTCGCGAGTTCAGGCACTCAACGGCTGGTATCACTCCGTGATCTCAGCGACCGACATCGATTGGGTCAAAGCCTCAGTCTGGAAGGAAGGCGCGGGTGCCGTAAAGGCCGGGGGAAAAATCGGGTATGTGGAATGGTCTGCCAGCAATATCTCACCCACCAACCTCAGGACGTGGTCTGCTCCGATCACTGCGGGAGGAAGCGTCAACACGATCCGAGTCTCCGGACACTTGACAAGTCAGGTGACCGCAGGTGCGAATCTGGGCGGTGTGGAAGTCTTTGGCGACATTCTGGGCACCATGAGTGCCGGACAGCGAATCGGCGGAGGAGCGGAATACGATTACTTCAGTGGCAATCCGAATCCGCCGGGCTACGCAACTCCGCTGGGAGTGACCTCGACGAACGGCAATGTCTCGAACGTGATCGTTGCAGGAACGAACATCGTACTTGTGCAGGCCATCACGGGTTCTGTTACAGCATTTGTGATGGCCGCCACGGGCGACATCGGACGTGTTGCGGCCAATGCCGGACAGGTGGATTCGACGGTGGTGGCGACGCTGGGATTCATCAACCGTGTTTCCGGTTTCACGGGTGTGAGTGGCTCAATCCTTGCGGCAACGATGATCGGGTTGGTCTGGTCAAATGCGGATATTACCGCCAGCATCCAGTCGGGAATCGACATCGGCTCTGTACTGGCGATGGGTAACGTGACGGGGTCAGTCGGCGCACTCACTGGCACGATCAACACGGTTTCTGCGGGCTCGCCTTCCGGGACGAATCTACCGTCCATCGGCGGCAGCATCACATCGCCCGCCATTCGTGCGGGCAAGTCGATCGGCAAAATCAAAGCCATCCACATCCCCGGCCCGAGCGCCGGCACCTGGATCGGCGGTGACATCATTGTGCCAGGAGGCATCACGACCCGACTGGGCTATATCAACATCGTCGATGCCAGCCGCAGCATGGCTTCGAAGATCACGGCCGGTGACGATATCATCTCGGTCTCGGCCGGGACGTTTGTGAACGGAGCGATCACGTCGAAAAACGGTTCGATCCTCACTGTCACTGCCGCAACCGGCCGTGTGGAAGGCAAGATCAACGCCGACAAAAACATCGGCACCGTCACAGCCTGGACCGACCGCCTCGGCAACACCACTTCCGGCGGTTCGATAAGCAGCGTAACCACGAATCGAGGGGAGATCGCGGGGAACGTCTCCGCTGTCAGCGGTGTTGGCAGTATTGCCAGCGGCTCCAACATGTCCGGAAACATCTTTGTTGCCGCCGGATCGTTGGGGCGCATGGAAATTGGCACCTGGGAAGGCGGGGATTTTGTCGGCAACGCATTCGCAGGAAAGTTCATCAATGCGATTGATGTTTACGGGATGATTGATGGAAAACGCGGGCACAAAACATTTGCAATCGACGACGATTTCTGGACGCCGGGTTGGCAGCCTAACGGAGATGACGATCCAAATGTGCCGCTCCCTCGGCCTCAGATTTCGCTAAACGTTGAGAAGGGTCGTTTCACTGGCAATGTTCATGCGGCGGAAGGAATTCAATACCTCTACGTCGATGGCAAATTGACAGGCAACGTTACGTCTGACAAATTCGTCAAGGACGTGACCGCTCTCACAGGGATCGAAGGAGACATTACCTCCCATCTGCACGCGACGATCGTCACTACGTTTGGTGCCCTTGACGGAAACGTGAGTACTGTCGGAGGCGCGGGTGTATTCGCATACGACGAAATTGTCGGTGACGTAACAGCCTCTGCGGGCAGAGCTTCTGTTGCCACATGGTCCGCCTTTACCGGCGAAGCGAAAGGTGAAAATGGCATACATGTCAGAGCCTGGGGCAACGTGACGTCCGACAATATCGAAAGCGGGAGTGGCTCAGCGTCTGTGAGCGGCGGAGGAATGGTCCAGGCACACATCGAAGCCGCTCTGAATACATTCGCCGTAGCTCGCTCTCGACTCGATGTGGGTTCGGGTATGAAAAGTCGTTTTGGGGCAGCGTTTGTCGCATCGATTGGCGATATTCTGGGATCAATCAAAGGCCATATGGAAGTGATGGCGCTAGGCACCGGCCAGCTGCAGGCTGAGATCCTCAGTGAGATTTCCGTTGCCAAAGTACAGTTCTTCGAATCCGTCGTTGATTCTGTGATTACAGGGAATTCAGTCATTCGTACAAACGAATCGCTTATCAGCAATTTGTTCAGTTACGGTGATGAAATCGGAAGCGTCTTCGTCGTGGTTCAGAAAGAGATTTCAAATTCCACAATCACTTCCATAACGGGCAGTGCGTTCGTAGATACCGGCAGCTTTACCAGTTCAACGATCAACGCTCCTTTTGGGTCGGCGGCATTGATGTCGTATGGCAATGTCAGCGGCTCGGTTGAGGCGCAAAATGGTGTGTTCGTGTCAGCCCTGGGCTCTGTTTTGCAGGGGCATTTTACGTCCCAGGTGGGTGATGTCATCGTGACGATACTGGCCCCGGAAGACGAAACTTCGTTTCTTGAACTCCAGGCAAACGGTGGCTCCGATTCGAACATCTCGCTGCTGTCCTGGGGACCAGTCAGAGGCTCATTGACAACAGTTGGTGGAGATATCAATGCCGTCGTATACGGAAAACTCGATGCTGAAATCACGGCTGCAGGAACTGCGACGGTCTACGCGTGGGGCGAGCTTTCGAAAGATGTTTCAGGGCGAGACGGCGCGATTGTCTTCGCTCGCGGCACAATCTCCGGAGAAGTCAGTTCGACCGCCGGAGGAGTAGTCGCAGTCTCGGGCGGGAGCATCACGAAGAAGATTTCAGCCCTTGGTGGCAGTGCGCAGGTCTACGCACTCGATGATGTCACGAAAGATATTGATGCCAAAACCGGCATCACAGTGCAGGCGATGAACATCACCAGTCACCTTACGTCGGATAGTGGCGATATCGAAGCACTGTCGATTGACGCATTCACTGGGCATGCTAATACAGCGGGCAATATCTCTGTCATAGCTGGGACTTCGATCGCTGAAAACGGCATCTTCAATGCTGGTGAAGGAGTGGACATTCGGTCAATTATGGGGATCAACGGAGCCACAATAAACGCGGCGGGGCCGGTCATCGTGTCGTCAACTCTGTCTGTGAACAATGTGAATGTTGAAAGTGCCACGTCAGTCGGAATCTCCGGCTTGACAGGCGTGACTTCGCTGACAATCACCGCCGACAATGACGTTCTCGTCTACGCTGGCGCGGCACTTCAGGGATCGATCACAAGCCGACTTGGTTCCATCGATGTCATAGCAACAGGCACCCTCGACGGAACTTTTGAGGGCAAAACCGATGTCTACTTAACCTCCTTCGACTCTGCTTCAGGAATCACGGTCACATCCAGGAGTGGTACGGCGTCGGTGTTCGTAGTTGGCAGTTTGTCAGGGACGATCACTGCCGCGAAAGCGGCACAGGCAATGACATTGGGTTCATTCTCCGGAACTGTCAACGGAGGCGTCGTCGGCGTGTTCGCCGGTGAGTCGGCTGATGGCACATTCACCGCAGTGACAGACGCCGATGTTACGGCCGGAAAGGGAGTTTCAGGTCTGATTACTTCACGGGGAAGCATTTCTGTGGTGGCTGCAGGAATCGCAAGTCCGCCGTCGGGGACGTCCGTTTCCACGACTGTGTTTACTCCCGGGGCAGGAGTTTCCGCGACTGTGACAGGTGACGGTAAAGTCAGCGTTTCGGCACTTGGGGGTTCGGTGACTGGTGCGGTCACTTCGAATAAGCGGGATGCATCGGTCTTTGCGGCAACTTCCATCGATAGCCCCGTGAAAGCAGCAGATACGGCGTCTGCAAGGGCGATCGATAACATCACGGGCACCGTTGAAGCGGCTGGTCAGGCATTTGCGACAACGCTGTCGGAGATTACATCGAGCGTTAAATCGACCTCCGGCACGGCGGTGGCCGTTGCAGGAAAGAACATTAGTGGTAATGTTCAGGCATCAAAAACTGCCGTTGCCTATTCCTCGGACGGGCGCATTACTGGCAGCGTGACGTCCTCCAACGGCGACGCGATTGCAATTGCATTGAAGGGAATCTCCGGAAGTATTGACGCGGCGCAATCAGCCGTCGCCATCTCGCTCGGTTCCATCAGCAGCGACGTTCACGCAACCGCAGGTTCTGCGATTGTGATGAGCGTTGGCGGAGCGGTCTCGGGAGCAGTTACTGCCGGAGAAGCCGCAACCATCGTGGGATTTGACGCTGTAACATCGAGTGTCACGGCAGGAACTGACGCGGTGGTCGTTTCGATCAGCAGTATCGACGGAGGCGTCGTCGCCGCCAAGAGTATCATTGCCCTCAGCCTTGGAAAGTTGAAAGCGACCCTGGATGCGGGCACCACAATTTTGGCCGCTGGATTCGGCGACACAGACATTCAGGCACAGGCGGATGAGTCCGTTGTCATTGTTTCAGCGTCCGGCGTTAACGGTTCTATCAACGCCGGGACGTGGGCGGCTGTGGTTTCCGGCATGTTCTCGGAAGTGATCGCCACGACCGCAGAAGATTTTTACTACCTGTCAATGGCCGAGTGGAGCAAAGTGACGGCGACAGCGGGTGGCGATATCTTTTCATGGAGCGCCGGTTCAATCACCGACGCTCTCACAGCAGACGGGGACGTCATCGCGATTGCGATGGGATCTGCCGCCGGACATTTTGACGCAGGCGGCAGCGCTTTTGTGTTTGGTTTCGAATGGATGCATGCCAGTCTGGTGGCTGGCGAAGACGCCATCGCCGTCACGCTCGGGATGGCAACAAAGGCGGTACTCGACGCCGGACGCGATGCGTATTTGTTTGCGTTTGGGCCAGCGACGCAGCCGATCGTTCAGGGGGACCGGTATGCCGGACTGGTGTCGTGGGACTCGGCGGTGCCAAATTCACTTGTCGATGGACCCGAAGGTGCGTTTGCCTGGACGTATGGGTCATTCCATGGATTGGTGCAGTCATCCTCTGGCTCGGCCGGTCTCGTGGCGCTCGGCGGCTCGACCCTGGCTGCCGTTCATGCCG
>JAYTAK010001094.1:0-2833 GCA_043737515.1 Candidatus Kuenenia sp.
ATATTTCTTGCTCCCATTTTTCTGTCACCAATTTTTTTGTCTTCTGTGTTTCTGAGTCCCGCCATTAGCCAATGGGTTGCGGGCGAAGCCCGCACTGGGTTGTTTCGTGGCTAGAAAAAATGTCCCGATTGCTCGCGTTGTCAAATGACTTCCAGATGCTTCAATCCCATTGAATAAGCGGGCCATTGTGATCTTTAAGGTTGCGAAAAAAAGTTTAACCCGATGCCATAGGCGAGGCGCTTCGAAGCGATTCCTCCCCGTTGGGTCGGGTTAAACCAGTCAATCAACAGACCGCTAGCGCCTTGCCGCTCACAATACCTCAAATCTGACCGCGCGGAGTTTAACGGCAAGCCGAGGGCGTCGGTGCTGCATGGCTGGATGTTCAAGCCGCTGCCAGCAGGGCCAGTTCTTCGGCGTTCACCGCCACGATGGCGATGCCAAACTTGTCTGCGAGTTCTGCCACTTCTTCGGGGCTGATGATGATGGTCATACCGGATTCAATCGCCAGGACTTTGCCGCCGGATTCGTGCATCGTTTTAATGGTTTCGATTCCAATCGTGGGTACGTCAAAACGCATGTCCTGATGTGGCTTGGCAACCTTCACGACGGTAAATCCACCACGGCGACACAGTTCCCCGGCACGGCGGATACATCGATCGGTTCCTTCAATCGCCTCGACGGCGATCACCGCCGTGTCATTGATGACGACCGTCTGGCCGATATCCAGACGACCCATTTCTCGAGCCAGATCCCAGCCGAAACGAATGTCTTTCCATTGCGCGGCAGAGGGACGACGATGTGTGAGGAATCCGTGTTTCACGAGTAACTCCGGGCAATACTTGAGAGCCGAATCGAACATAAAACCTTCGCGTTCAAACTCGCGAATCACGGCCAGCAACAGAGTGTCATCTTTCTTATCCAGTGCGTGGCGATACCACAAGCGCAGAGTTCGCCAGTCAGGCATCAGCCGTATCCAGCGGAACGGATGGAAAAAGACGGTTTTTTCAATCTTGCCAGCCATGATAATCCGCTCAACGTTTGCCTTGCGAAACAGCCGGATGGCTTTTCCAAGTCGCGCCAGCGGAGCGTATCGAAATTCATCGCAATCCTGAGCCAGGTCTTCCGATGCCATGCCGCCGATGCCCAGGGCATAGACATAGTGACCGGCATTCCGCGCAGCGCGGGCAAAGCGAATCGGGAATTCGCCGGCACCCGCCAGTAATCCCAGACGCAAAGGAGGAATGAAGTCCGTATCGCCGCTTCGAGTCGTCGGTCCGTCAATGAGAGGACGCACGAACGGCAGGATATCCGGATCTGAATCTGATTCCTGGTCAGACGACATTGCAAACACCAGGTCCCGTAAATGTGTTGCTGCAGAAGTGAAAGAACTCAGGCCGCAGCCGATTGAGCGTCCGAATCACGATCATTGGAAAGTCGCGCTCGCAGGACTTCCAGCTCCTTGTCCATCCGTTTTATCGCGTCTCGCATTTCTGGCAAACGGCGAATGGCGGCGAACTGTTTAGAAGTCTCCGCCATCGGGCCTGCTGGAGTGCCCAGATATGTCTGGCCAGCAGGCATATCGCGAATCACGCCCGCTTGCGCTCCGACGATTGCGCCGTCACCCAGATGGATATGATCGGAGACACCAACCTGCCCGGCCAGGACCACGTAATCACCGGTACTGGCAGATCCGGCGAGGCCAACCTGCGACACCAGCAGGTTATGACGTCCGATCTGACAGTTATGCCCGATCATCACCTGATTGTCGATGCGGGTCCCTGACCCAATGACCGTCTCGCCGACTTTGGCGCGATCGATGGTCGTACAGGCACCGATTTCGACATCACTGCAGATTCGCACGGTGCCGTAGTGCGGAATACGCTGATGCCCGCCGTTCACAAATTGATAGCCAAAACCGTCTGCTCCAATCACGGATGATGCATGAATCGTCACATGATCTTCAATCACAATGTCGTGATACAACACCGTGTTTGCATACAGCACGACATTGTTGCCAATCTGACATCCATCACCAATCACGACTCCCGGCAGAATCTCGCAACTGTGACCAATGACCACCTCCCGCCCGATCACTGCCAGCGGATGAATGTTAGTATCGGCACCGATCGTCGCGGTCGGATCGACGGATGCGCGGTCCGAGATTCCGATCGACTGCCGTAAACGACGGGGACGCAGGATGGCAGCAATCGACAGGAACGCCGTTTCGGCTGACGGCACCAGAATGAATGTCCGATCGGTGTATTTTTCCAGCTCGCCGCGCACCGCTTCCGGCACGACAATCAACCGACTGCTTGAATTTCGCACGCGCCTCAGGTTTTTCAGATCACCGACGAATGACAAATGAGTCGCCGTTGCCCGTTCAATAACGTCCACGTCATCAATGACAATCGCGGCGTCCCCGATCACTTCACCGCGCAGGATTTCGGCAATTTCGGTCGCCGAAAGTTTTGGTCGTATCTGTGCAGCGTTCATCGAGCCCTCCGTCTGCTCGTCAGAGTCCATCATCCATGCCTCCGCCATCTTGTGTTGTACGACATTTCCCTCAATCGCCGCAATACTAACACCCGAGACGGAGAAACAGGGAAATTGAGCGACCTGCGGCGGCTGGGCTGGCAGCGAATTCCACGCAACGCTCTTTTCCCAGGCGGCTGATTCGGTATGATACGCCCCGCGCGGTCGAGACTATACTGAACACGGCCATGGATGAGATGTTTATCGTTTAACGGCAATACCGTTCAACGAAGCGTAAGTATCGTACACCAAAGACGTTAGAGCGTGTGTTGGTACGATGATAATCGTTGTAAACTCAATG
>JAYTAK010001095.1:0-2832 GCA_043737515.1 Candidatus Kuenenia sp.
TGGCAAGCTGAAACCCGGATTTGGTTATGAGTCGTATTATCCGCAGGTCGGAGCCGTGGCGAATCGACTGCTGGAGAGCCGCCAGCGCGGTCTGCCGGCGGCTGTGGCACTCAATGGTGTGGTCGTCAACGGCCCCGATTACGCGGCGGGGATCTCTGAAGGTTACTGGAGCGGCGTGTATCGAGTCCCGATCGTCAATGGCGGACTTCGCGATACGCATCTGTCGGTAGATGCCGCTCGCATGGGCGATCGCATCGGGTTGCAACGCTCGCTCGATCGGTTTCGTCGCGATGTCGATGCATCCGGCACGATGGGCGTCATGGACGAATTCAATCGCCGCGCGATGGACGTGGTGATGTCAGGAGCCGCACAGAAAGCGTTCGATCTGACTCTGGAAGATCCCGCCGTTCGTGAGCGGTATGGCGACGGAGAAGGACAGGAAGCTCTCACCGCGCGACGACTTGTGGAAGCCGGCGTGCGGTTCGTCACATTCTGTTCGCGTGGCAGCGGCCCGAATTCCAACGCTCACAACTGGGACGATCATGCCGTGAACTGGGACCTGCCAACGGCGATGCATGCGAGGCTGCCCAAATATGACCATGTCGTGACGACCCTGATCAACGATCTGTTTGAACGCGGCCTCGATCAGGACGTGTTGCTGATCGTCACCGGCGAGTTCGGCCGCACGCCGCGTCTGGAATACAAAGACGGCAAAGTTGGCCGCGACCACTGGCCAAGTGCGATGTCGATCCTGATCTCCGGCGGCGGCATGCCAATGGGCCAGGTGATCGGTTCGACCGACGCCATCGGTGCCCGCCCGGCCAGCCGTCCGCTGGATCCGCATGATATTCTGGCGACGATTTACCGTTTCCTTGGCATCAACCACGAACTCCACCTCCCCGATCCCGCCGGTCGCCCGGTCGCCCTGACCCACGGCACTCCTGTGAGTGAACTGTTCTGAGCGACATCGTCGGATTTACGAATCCGGCATTTGTAAAAGGGAGATATTTCTCCCAACGGCGGATGATTCGTCCTGGAATCCATTCGGTATCCGGTGTACTGCACCGGGGCGCACGTTTTCTCGTTTAACGGCGAGCCGTAGGCGTAGGCAAAATTCTCTGCCGCCTACGTCTACGGCTCGCCGTTAAACGAATGACGTTCCCATAAATCACGCACATAGAATCCGGTCGGGTCAGAAAAAGTGAAATCGTTCCAGCTTGTCCGGGGGATGCCGCTCCGCCATGATTCGTTCATGACATGTGGCGCTCTGGACAATGGACTCAAAAAGAAGTCGCGGATTCTGGTTGCTGAGTATCTGCTGGCGAACTCCGATGCGTCGCGACTTGCTGCGCGGTCGATGCTGGCGGAAGCGGAAGCGATGCTGACGGAGGTGGTCGCTGATATCTCCAGACTGGCGGATGTCGATGTGACCGTGTTGCTCAGTGCAGAGGCTGCCGCACGATGTACGGAATCGCACAACTTCAGTTCGCCGAATGGCCGCAGCAGCGTCCGCATTCAGCGCGGGGAACTGCAGCCGGACACATTGCCGACAATCCTTCGCGATGGATCACAGCAGGCGGCGTTCGACGCGGTGCTGCTAATTGCGCCGGAATGCGATGGTGTGCTGGTCTCGCTGTTGAAAGCTGTGCAGGAGTCTGATGCGGTGCCGATGCTTAGCCTCAACCTGGATTGGCGACTGGCGGAAATCTTTGCAGACAAACGCAGGACGGATGCGTGGCTGCGGCAGCATGGCATTGCGACGATTCCAACGCGGACAATCGATGACGCGACTGCTGAGGTATTTCGAAGCGCGTCGCCGCAGAATTCAGTCACAGAAACAGTGACGGACCTTCATCGTGCAACAACTGAACAGCTTGCCGTGCTCAAACCGCGAGACGGTGCCGGAGCGGACAGCGTTCGCATCGTGCGTCTCAATCAGCGGTTGTTTGAGGATCTGCCGCAACAATCCTCGGATCATGATCGTTGGATTCTGCAACCCTTCATGCCAGGTGCGGCCTGCTCCGTCGGCTTTATTGGCGGCGGCGAATGCGGCCCGACGACGATCCTGCCGCCCGCCTGGCAGGACATCCGGGTGACCGACGATCGACTGTCGTACCACGGCGGTCAGATTCCGTGTGAGTCCGCCATCGCTTCGCGCATCACACATGTGGCAGAACAAATCGCCGTCGCGCTGGGGGCGTTTAATGGTTACATCGGCGTGGACTTTCTGGTCGATTCTTTCGCCGACGAAGATTCGACAGGGTCTGTCCGCAATGGCGTGGAATTAAGGGAACGCAAAGGCGAGCCGGGGATGTCAATCCCCGGATTTTCCAACGAATATCAGGGGACTGACGTCCCCCGCTCGCCTAAGTTCACGCCAATGGGGAATGTCCGCGTCGTGGAAATCAATCCCCGCCTCTGCACGAGTTACGTGGGCTATCGAGCGATCGCAGACGACAATCTGGCAGCGTGGATACTGCAGCAACATCATGGCATGGCGCTTAGCTGGAAGCGGGGTGTTGTCACATTTTCTGCAAACGGCGAAACTCGCTTGACCTCCACACCAACTGAGTGAGCGCTGCTACTATACCTGAAACAAGTGCCAGTTATTTGGAGTGCGGCGACTTGTAGCCGCTTTGCCTTTCCACCACGGCATTTTTGTCAACGATCCGCCGCCGGGCGAAGATTTATCGTCGGGCCTCAACATTATGGGCAAAAAGATGTTGGGCAAAAGATGGCTGCTATTTTTCTGCCCATACATTTTTCTGCCCCGAACGTCCTCGCTTCTAAAACGTCGTATTGACGGTGGCGTACGCGCGAATTCCTCAGCTT
>JAYTAK010001096.1:0-2828 GCA_043737515.1 Candidatus Kuenenia sp.
TCGCCTACGTAGCTCAGTCGCTCCGCCGACTGAGATTCCCAGGGATTAACGTCGCGTTGCCATTCAAGGCGACTTAAAGTCGCTCCGCCCAAAGTTGAACAACATGCCGCAGACGAACTGTTCGCTCTGGTTTCATGGCGACTACAGCGAACGGTTCCATAAGCCGTGCTGCGTTGTTTTTGCATGGCCGCCGGTAGAAATGCGAGTCGCGGAGCGACATCGCCTACGTAGCTCAGTCGCTCCGCCGACTGAGATTCCCAGGACAAAACGTCGCATTGTCTTTCTCGGTGTTTGACGGATTCGGCGTTCGAGCGGGCCGTCAGGCTTTCCCCCGGCTTACGACAGGGCTCCATTGGAAATGTGGAAGACTTCCACGACAATCTGATTCGAACAATAAGAATGTCATTGCTTTAAAACAACGGCCCGCTGCAAAGCTAAGCTGAGGAATTCGCGCGTACGCCACCGTCAATACGACGTTTTAAAAGCAAGGGCGTTGGGGGCAAAAAAATGTATTGGCAGAAAAATAGCAGCCATTTTTTTGCCCAACATCTTTTTGCCCATAATGTTGAGGCCCGACGATAAATCTTACCCCGGCGGCAGATCGTTGCATTTAAAATGCGTCCTTGATAATCGAATCCATCGATTCCTCCTACCCGGCCCTTCAAGACAGATTCTCAATGAAACCTTCACAGCCGCCATCGGCCGCAGATTTCGTATCCGGCGAAAGAGAGACTTCGCTCCGACCGTTGTTGATCGGCACGGCGGGGCATATTGATCACGGAAAAACGACGCTCGTGTATCGGCTCACGGGAACGAACACCGATCGCCTGCCGGAAGAAAAGGCCCGCGGCATTTCGATCGATCTGGGGTTCGCGTATTTCGATATGGCTCCGTTTCGATTCGGCATCGTCGATGTGCCTGGGCATGAACGCTTCATTCGACAAATGGTCGCCGGCGCTGCGAACATCGACATTGCAATTCTGGTGGTTGCAGGCGACGACGGCGTGATGCCACAGACGCGCGAGCATCTGGATATTCTGCAATTACTGGGCGTACAGCATGGCATCATCGTCATCTCACGCTGTGATCTGATCGACGCCGAAATGCGGGAACTCGTGGCGGAAGAATTGAGCGAACTCGTGGCCGGGACTTTTCTGGAATCCGCTCCGATTGTGCCGGTGTCGGGCCTCACGGGTGAAGGTATCGACGTATTGAAACAGACGCTGTGCCAGGTCGCCGCCGAGATTCCTGATCGCAGTTTGTCGCCGATATTCCGGATGCCGATTGATCGTGTGTTTACGCTTGCCGGACGCGGTACTGTGGTGACCGGATCGGTGTTGTCCGGAAGTGTTTCGTCCAGTGATGAAGTTGAGCTGTTGCCCGCACAACGCCGCCTGAGAGTTCGGGGAGTACAGCATCACGGACAAAGTGTCGCGCAGGCCGACGCACATCGCCGTGCAGCCATCAATCTGGCCAGCGTCGCCGTTGCTGAAATTCATAGAGGCGACGAGTTGGCAACGCCGGGCATTTTCACGCCGACGACACGCGTGCTGGCGGAAATTGAATGCCTCAGCACCGCCCGCAGACCGCTGCGACATCGACATGTGCTTACTCTGCACGCGGGCACGACCGCCGTGACCGTACGCCTGCGCCTGTCGGATCCGTTGCTGCTGCCCGGAGACAAAGCCTTTGCCGATCTGCGGCTGAAGGAGCCGATGGTTCTGTCGTGGGGACAGCGATTCATTCTGCGTTCGTCGTCGTCGGAGACGGTCGGCGGCGGACGCATTGTCGATGGATTGCCCGGCCGCAGACGCGTTCGCAACATGCAGCATCGGTGTGCCGGTGCTGGTGATTCACAGCCTGAAGCCCGGATCGCCAGTTTGCTCGAACAGCAACCCTCTGTTTCCGACAGCGATGCCGTACAACGACTGGGGCTGGCAGTCATCGACGCCACTGAAATTCTGCAAAGCATGACGAAAACAAGACCGGCAAACGTGATCCATGACCGCGCGTCCGGGCACTGGATTTCGAAACACTGGCTCCGGCGAATGGAAAAGAGTCTGCTGCGTGTCGTCGGTGAAGAACTCAGGCGGCAGAGTCCGCGACGACTGTTGCCACGATCCCTGGTGACGTCTCAGTGCCGCAACTTTGACGGAGCCGTCCACGTCCCGCTGGCGATTGAGGCACTCGTCAAATCGGGAGAACTTATCCAGCGCGGCGATCTGATCGGCCTGGCGGATCAGCAGGTCGTGCTGACGAAGCGGCAGCGGGAAGTTCTGGATTTGTTGTTGCCCATGATCGCTGCGAACGAACGCACACCACCGACGCATCGTGAACTTTTTGCCGCAACCGATCGCTTGAGTCCCGGTGATATCGAGCAGTTGCTGAAACTCTGTCGCGAAGACGGAAGTCTGATTGCCGTCAGCCATGATCTGTCGTATACGCCCGCTGGCCTGGAGCTGCTTCGCACCGGACTGCGGGAGCTGTTTCAGAGCAAGCCTGAAGTCACCCTCGCCGAAATCCGCGACGCATTGCAGATGACACGCAAACATGTCGTGCCCCTGGCCGAATACTGGGACGCGCACAAAGTCACGATCCGAAACGGCGACCTCAGAACCGCCGGGCCGGAACTATAAGCCGACCCTGACCCACACCGAGAAAGTTTGGTTTTACTGAGAAGGTTTCCGTTAAGCGACTGTCCGCCGACGGAGCGGCGAACCCACGTAGGCGAGCTGCTCCGTCGGCTCGCACCAGACCCGGCGGCGACGCCCACGCCAAGGAATACCAGTCGTCTGTAGGCCGGACCAAGCGCAGCGCCGTTCCGGCAA
>JAYTAK010001097.1:0-6435 GCA_043737515.1 Candidatus Kuenenia sp.
GATGGTGCGACCAAACGGAATCGTGTTCGTAATAAACAGTCCTCGGATGTCAGCGGGTTGCTGTGGGATTCGTGAATGGAGGTCCGATGTCAGTATGTCAGATATGACGTTGAGTTGAGTGTCGATCGATGCGGACGCAGAATTCAGAGCCGTGTCTTTGGCGGACAACATCGTCGTTGTATCGACATGTTGCAGCTCAAGTTCTGCAAGTTCGGATTCGATCTGTGTGAATTGCGCGTTGATGACGTCAACCGCTGCATCCGCCTTTACCAGTTGAGTCATTGTGAACAGCGTGCGGAGCGATTCGACTCGCTGCTGGAACAGCCGCAACTTCGCCGGCCCGGATACAGGGGCTTCGGTCTTGAGCACAGACGATTGAATCAAACAGGGGGCGAGATATTCAGAGTGCTGATAGCGTTCGGTTATGCGACTCCCGTTGCAGATATGCACAAGCGCATCCATTGTGGCAAATTCGCCGAGCACCGGAGCGTAACTGGCAGCGACGTGCAGATCTTGCAGCCATGGCGTTTTCAGTACAGGCAGCCGGGCGAGGAACAGCGCGGCCGTGTTGTCGTCCTGCATACTTTCGTTGTAGCGATCCGCAAATCGCAGGAATCCGGCAGCGCTGTCGATGGCCAGCGGGATGCGCGACGCGGCGGCAATCTGCGAACCGTCCGGAGCCTGCCATTCGAACTGGCTGCGTTCTTTGTCGGGATAAAGTCCGTCATCAAGCGCAATATGCAGAGCGGATTCAAAACCGAAGTACGTCAGCAGTGATGGAAAAGATGCGGTTAATCCGTAGCGGCGACGAGCCCAGTGGAGGGGCGGAGAACCGACGATATCGGTGTATGTCCGGCGACAGCGTTCGATGTCGGTCACCGTGGCCGCCATTGATCCCAGCGATGGGCGAATCTCTGCGTCATGGCCGGTGAGCAGAGTCAGCGTGCCGTCGATGATCGCCTGCTTCAGTTGCGCGGCAAGTGATGATTCTTTCTGAACCCATGTCGCAAGATCACGTCCGGTTGCAAACAGATTGAGGCGCGTCGCAGGCGTGGCGGAGGAGATCAGATTCGAGATTTCGGATGTCGGTTCGTCGTCGCCGGGAATGCAGAGATCCAGCAGGTAGCAGTTCATCGGATAGAACTTCTCCCGCGTGTCGCGGAGATGTTCGAAGCAACGCAACAGATGGGCCTTGACGGTGGCTTCGTCGCCGAGCAGGGATGCGTTGGCGGCCAGGCAAACTTCGCGGCTCAGCAGGATCTTGTCGGCATCCACGAAATGATGGCGACGACGACTCAGTACCTGCACTTGCAGCATGACAATGCCGAGTGCCAGGAAATGATCAACCAGAACGGGCGCTGTAGCGGTGTGTACGGGATCAGGTGAGCGTTCGGTATCCGCTTCGGTTGCTTCTGCACTCGCTTCCTCCGCCAGTGCCACATCAATTGCGGTCAACCAGTCCTCTCGTTTCGAACATCCCGCCAGCACGATGTGTCCCTGTTCACGAAAGACAGCACGCCATTCGTGCGGCATCCATGATTCTGACGATGCCGGGACGAAGACAATACGGCGACCAGGATAGCCGGTGAGAGATTCGGCCTGACGAAAAATCGGAATGCTGTTTGATCGCTGAAGTAATCGAGGATGCCATGCACAAGCGACGGCGTTGAGCAGGCTTGCGGCATCCTCTTCTGGCAGGTCGGTCGGCAAATCTTCGATGGAATGTCCTGGGATCAGGACGCTGATTTCGGAAAAATCTTGAGGGGCAGACATTGATGGCAGGTTCGTGGTGGGTAAATGAGCCGGGCCGGAATCGATCGCTGATGAAATTCGCCGCATCAACCTGATGCAGGATAAGCACACAGCAAAACGACTGACGTTCGCGGCATTCTGACCGGAACATTCAGAATTTCCGAGTTTCACGGAACTTCAAAGTGACAAAACTCGTCAGAGTTCCTGCCCGAAGACCGGAAAAACCGGATTCGGGAGTTCCAAAACGGCCTTAAGTCTGGCCGAACTGCATCTTTCCAAAGATTGCAGCGGTTTGGTGTTTCAAAATTGGTTGACGGGACAGCAAAGCTGCTGGTACTTTTGCCACACGGCACATTCCTGTCGAACTCCTGTCACTTAAATCTACAGATAAATCGAGGCGTATCATGGCGGTACCAGTCAGCGCGTGGGGCATTGACATTGGTCAGGCGGGCCTGAAAGCGATGAAACTTCGCGTCTCAGACGACGGCGAACGTGTGGTGGCGGCGGCGTTTGACTATATCCCCCATCCAAAAATCCTCAGTCAGCCGGATGCGATTCCGGAAGAATTGATTCGCGAGGCCATGAAGACGTTCCTCGAACGGAACAAGATTGATGGCGATTTGCTCGCGATCAGTGTGCCGGGTCAGAGTTCACTGGCGAAGTTCATTAAACTGCCGCCAGTAGAAGCTAACAAGGTGGCCGAGATCGTAAAGTATGAAGCGCGGCAGCAGATTCCGTTCGATTTGAACGACGTGATCTGGGATTATCAGCCAATTGGCGGCGGTGTCGAAGAGAGCGGCTTCATGCTGGAGGCTGAAGTCGGACTGTTCGCGATGAAGCGCGAACTGGTCTACGACGCTCTGAAGCCGTTTATGAACAACAATAAAGAAGTCGAGATTGTCCAGATCGCTCCTTTGGCGCTGTATAACTATTTGTCGTATGACGTGCTGGGTTTCCGCAAGACGGCTGAGAACCCGGAACCGCCGGCTGCAGAAGACTATTACGTCATTCTGGATATGGGAGCGGATAATACAACGCTGCTGGTATCGAACGGGCGCAGTATCTGGATTCGAAACGTCCCGATCGGCGGCAACCATTTCACTCGAGCGCTGACTCGTGAAATGAAGCTCACGTTTGCCAAGGCGGAACATCTGAAGTGCAACGCGACGAAGGCACCAGATCCAAAGGCGGTTTTCCAGGCGATGAGGCCGGTATTCAATGATTACGTCTCGGAAATCCAGCGGTCAATCGGCTACTTCGGCAGCGTGAATCGGTCTGCCAAGATTCGCAAGATCATTGGCGTCGGCAATGGTTTTCGCCTCGCAGGCCTGCAGAAATTCCTGCAGCAGAATCTGCAGTACGAAGTGGAACGCCTGGAAAGCCTGGAAGGGGTGACGGGCGATTCTGTCCTCACGGATCCGTTATTCATCGACAATATGATGACGTTCGCCGTGCCATACGGATTAGCTCTGCAGGCGATTGGCAAGACGCGAATTCGCACGACGCTGTTGCCACCCGAAATCGCAATGGAGCGCAAGATTCGCAGCAAGAAGCCTTGGGCAATTGCGGCCGCGGCAGGATTGTTGCTGGCAATGGGTGTGAGCACGATGGGTAGTGCCTCAGTGCTAGGCTCTTATGGTGAATCAAATTGGGACGAACAGCAGAAGTTTGTGGTGAGTGTGCAATCGCAGATCAGCACTCAAAAGAACGCATTCACAGCGACGGAAGGTGAACACAAGACGATCCTTGAGAGAATTGATCGCTTGGTCGCACCGCTGGAAAAGCGTGCCATCTGGATGGAACTGTTCAAAGCCGTGAATGAATGCATGCCGCGTGATGAAGGCGAACAACTGGATGTTTCTGACATTACGATGCAGAACAGAATCCGCATTCTGTCTTTCACAACGATGAGGGTGGCGGATGTTTCAGATTGGCACAAGAAGTTCGCAGACAAGAAGGCGGAGGACTTTGATCCTCGTGATCGCAAGGCACCGGATAAGAAAGAAGGCTACATCGTTACGTTGAAAGGATATCATCTGCATAACAACGAGACTCTCTCTCTCTCTATGCAAAATCGAATGTATCTTACCAACACACTGGTGAAAAACCTGCGGCAATGGGAATTGGAATCCGGTGGTGTGAAAGTGCCAGTCGGAAAAATTGGAATCTCCCATCCGATTCTCGCGATTGCAGTTCCATCAAAGTTTACTTATGACCCAAATCAGCGTGCAGGAGCATTGTTAACGGGCGGCGCTGGAGGAGCGGGTGGCTACTTGGGAGGAGCGGGTGGCTATTTGGGAGGTGGTGAAGGTGAAGGCATGGCTTCCGGGGGGTACGGCAGTGGACAAGGCATGATGAATTCCGGCGGCGAAGGATACTCCGGCGCAGCACCTGGTTATCCTGGTTCGGCTGGCGGATCTGAGGGGACGCCTGGCGGAGCTGCTGGTTATCCGGGCATGAGTGGCGGAGCCTCCGGGGCTCGCGGTAGGGGCGCTGGAGCTGCGGGATTTCCCGGAGCCGCTGGCGAAATTGCTGGCGCGGACCAGATTGGATTGAAGGGTCCAGTGCTTGCAGAACAGCAAAAGGAAAAGATCCAGACGATTACTCGCACGGATTTTGTGGTTCAGTTTATTTGGCTTCCGACCCTGGAAAAAGATCGTAAAGCAGAAGATCCACGACCGCCGGTATCAGAAGTTGCGGACCAGGCGGCAAAGAAATAATAACAGCGAACCGGTTTGAGTTTAACTAAGTCTTTTGAGTCAGTTCGTCGGGAGTTGAGGGTCATGGAAAAACTTGCACCAATTCTGAAGCAAAAATACTGGATCTGTTTCGGACTGGCACTGATCTTCGTCCTTGTCGGCTGGTGGAGCGCCAGTGGCAATCTGGCCACAAAGACAGACCTCAGGAAAAAATCGGTGGAAGATTCTTTCAGTAGTGCGGGCCAGGGGAAGACTGACCCCAACGAATTATGGGTTGCTGGCGGCAAGAAGGAAAACGACTCGGACTCCGCTGCTTACAAGACCGCCTCACTGCAACTGTGGAAACGTCAGCAGGCGGCCCGCGAATGGCCGGAACAGATGCGTAGCGAAATGCAGAAAATAAAATACCCTGCTGACTTTACGTCGGATGAGACTCGCGAACGCTGGGTTTCACTTTATCAGAAACAAATCGAAGACTTGTTGAAGATTGTACAACCTTTTCAGCATGACACTGGTGAGGGGCTTGTATTGGTCGATGCCAATCGAATCACACGTCAGCCTTTCAACAAATGGCAGATTGATTTGCCGTCGTCCATCGAAATCTGGTCGAATCAGGAAGACATCTGGTTACTCAAGGCATTGTTGACGTCCATTTCAAAGACGAACGGTAATGCAGCTCGAATCACAGACTCCCAGGTCCTTGAAATCCGACAACTGACGTTGCGCGGTGGTGACCGCAAGACAAAGCCGGGCGCTAAAGGAGGCGGAGGAATCGGCGGCGGATTGGCTGGGGGAATGTCCGGCGGAATGTCCGGCGGAATGTCCGGCGGCGGAATGTCTGGGAGTGAAATGGGAGGGATAGGTGGTGGTGCTGGCGGTGGTATGGCAGCGCTTTCCCATTTGGGGACTGCCTTTGAAGGCAAGAGCGGTAGTGATATTCTGGTTGAAGAATTTGGAGCCGTGGCTGGTGCTGGTGGCAATTTCGGAGCGGCCGTCGGAGAGGACTTCGCAACAAGCCTGTCCTCCGGATCAAGCATGGCAAATCAAGGTGCCGGTGGTAAAGCCGCAGGGGCAAAAAAAGAAGTTCGTTACGTCGATGATGCTGAAAAAGATCAGGGCTACAAGACGCGTGGGTTTCTCCTGGACGTTGTGATTCGCGATGAACGCTTGCCTGATTTGCTGGCGAAACTGACTAATTCCGATTTCCCGGTTGAAATCGTTCGCGTCGAGATACTGTCTCTCGTTTCTGGTAGCGGAGCCAGCAGTTCTGGCGGTTATGGCGGCGGCGGAATGCCAGGCGGCTACGGCGGTGGCACGCCAGGCGGCTTTGGAGGTGGGTCCGGCGGAGGAATGGCAGGTCCGGAAATGCCGGGTGGAGCAGGTGGCTATCCTGGAAGTTCCGGAGCAATGAGTCCGAACATGGGTGGTGCCGCAGGTGGCGGCTTGTCCGATGAAGAAGGATTTTCTGGTGCGGGTGGCGAGCCAGGCTTGATGGGTACTGGTGCCGGAACAGAGGCGGCAAAAGGTACGGAAGTGCTGAATGCCGCAATGGCAGATCCGCTGCTCATTGAAGTCCATATCGGCGGACTCCTCACGTTGTATATGACTCCGGAGGAATCCAAGATGCAGTTGAAAACCCAGGAGAACTCAGCAAAAGAAGCTGAAAAATCACCTTCAACGGTCGTTGAACCCAGTGCAACAGACGCTGCAGGAACGCCGAGTGCAACGAATCCGGGTGCGGAAAGTCCGGCAACCGATGCTAAACAGGATACCTCAGTTCCGGGTGCTGCAACTTCCGGTACTGCTGAACCCGGTGCTGTTGAACCCGGTACTGTTGAACCCGGTACTGGTCCAGTCGGACCACCAACAGACGGCAGCGTTCCAGGACCGCCGGTTGATCCTCAATTGAATAATCCACCTGCAGCGGGTGATGGATCCCCAGTTGTCCCGTCAGCCGAAAGTGTTCCTGACGGGAAGAGTCCAC
>JAYTAK010001098.1:0-14661 GCA_043737515.1 Candidatus Kuenenia sp.
TCGGTCGATCCGGTTGGGCTCACCAATGCACGTCTGTCAGTGTCCGGCGTCGGAACATTTGCCGCGTCTGAAGACATCACGTTGCTCAGGCCCTACAGCTACATTCGGGATCAACACCAGATGTTCAGGGGCACGCGAAGGCTGCCCGATGAGAACACGAAATAATTTACCGAAGATGGTGCCGCCGATTCAGTCGACTGTCCGTTGCCATGTGCCAGGGACAACTTTCATTGTGATCGTACCGCCGCTGAATCCCGGAGGTGGATCGTTCAGATAGATGTTGCCGTAATTCAACACCACTGATGTTGCGCCAACTCGAACGTCGTCGTCAGCAATGACAACGCCCTTGATGGCAGGCGAGCCCGAGAGATTGAGCTTATCCGCTGAGTAGATGATCCCGGTGATCTTCGACGGATAAGAATCATCGGTTGTCTGATTGGCAGTCCCGCCGTCGAATGGGTAAGGCGTTCCGGATGGATTCAAGTTCACACCGCAGTTGACTTCACTGAGTCCGGTTGTTGCCGTCCTGATGCTCAACTCATTGTTGGTCAGCAATGCGGGATAATTGTAAACCGCCGCTTCCCAGCACACTGATCCCTGGATGGCCGAGTCGCCGCCGGGATCGATAAAGACCAGCGTCCCCACGATCCGTGAGTTTCCGATTACCACGTCTTTGCCCGCACAATTGAAAACGTAGATTCCCTTCGTATTTGTGGCTCCGTATGGGTTGACTGTCGGGCTGATCAACTGACTGTCCATCACGTATTGATTCACTGGATACGTGACGTCGATCAAGCTGACTTTGTCCATGTAGTAACTGTCCTTCGTGCTGATCCAGATGGCAATCCTCGCCCTGGTCAATGTGCCGGTCCAGGTGGGTGTGATGTTGCCGTTGAGATCAATCCAGGGATACTGGCCGAAATTTGGACTACCAGACGAGAATGAGGGCGTTGTGAATGTCTGAACTCCTTCGCCGGTACTCTCCAGAATCAGGATTCCCATTGCGGTTCCAGCGGACGTATGACTGACATGTGCCGACAGGTGATAAGTATGACCACTCTTGACTTGCTGGACCGGAATATCCTGTGCGGCGACATCGGCACTGGTCGAACGACTGACAACATGCAATGAGCTCGAACCGACTTTAGATCGAGAACTGCTCTGCTGCAGCGTACATGATGTCATTGGATACCAGTTTGCCGTGTTCGTTTCGAACGACGAGTTCTGAATCAGATTCGTGTTGGCCCATTTTGGCAGGACGGAATATGGAATCGAAGTGCCTTGCGCGATGTAGTAATCCAGTACTTGCTGTCGATCAGGCATGTTTCTTTTTGCGGCACCAGACTGCACGGCTTGAGCATAGGTACTGCCCGAGATGCCCCCGAATGCCTCCACGTCGGCGTTTATCGTCGAACCGCCAGTCGCAACGACAATGTCATTTGCACTGACACTTTGATCGCACGTCAGCGTGTTTCCGTCAATTCGGATATCATCGCCACTGACCATCGCCACTTCAAGACATGATCCGACACGCGGTCCGACTTCCATCCGCATCGAAATCTGAAAACGAGCTTCGCCTTTCATCCCGGTGCCTGTCAATACCACTGGATGATTGTCGCCATTTCGAATGTCGTTATCGATCGGATCAGCGGCAGACAGTGAGAAGGTCCCGGCTCCGATCGGCTGGCTGGTGATCCAGTTTCCATTGCCGAGTCTTGTTCGCCAGTACGGATCGTTGCGAATCTTCAGCATCCCGATCTCGATCGCCGCTCGAGCGCAGGACTGCGCCGCTGAAAAATCAGCACTGCTGGAAACAACGCGACCCTGCAGCCGCATCAACTGCAACGAACTCAGGCTGATCGCCGCCACAATCAGTGACGAGAAGAGCACGAGCAGATAGATTGTTCCGCGCCGCGTACTCAGGCGAACCTGTTGAGTGTGGGTCTTCATCGTCGATATCGCTCGCTTGTTTCTACCATGTTCTCGGGTAAATGACAGTCGTCAGTACACAGGTGCCAGTGCCGCCGCGACCATCATAGACGGTCAGCACAACGGTGAAGTTTCCGGCTGTCGAGTAGGTCTTGCTGACAGATTTCCCATTGCTCGTCGTTCCGTCGCCAAAACTCCAGACGTACGACATTGGGTCTCCATCCGGATCGCTCGAACTTGATGCGTCAAACGACATTGGGTAGCCAACCATGCCAAAGTAACCCTGTTGAGTCGCGACTGCAATTGGAGCAAGATTGCCGGTCGCATCTGTCGGCGAGGGAATGGTGTCTGCCCATGCGATACTGCGGTAACTTACGAGCGACGCTGTTTGCTTTCCATTCTTAGTCACCGTGACTGTAATCTTTTTCAGTCCCGTGAGACTCGCCACGCTCGGGGCAAGCGAATCTGAGTCCGCCCATTGTACATTCACACTTTGCGTCCAGCCTGAGAAGCCGGGCACTGCCGATCCACTGCGATCAGTGGGCGGATCTGACGTCCAGTCGGCGTAATCATCGACATCGTCAAAGAGCGATCGATTGCCGGTCGATTCACCGGTTTCCGGGCCGAAGACACCTGTCTGCAGGGAATCCGGTTCCTGGTAAGCCTGCAAAAGGATTTCCGTCATGAGTGCATCGGCTAATTGCTGAGCAAGGACGCTATCGACAGACGACGACTCGCGACGCTTCGATGCTCCCAACGCCTGGAGTGCTGCAATCATCAGGATTCCAACCAGCAGGACAGAGACCGTGGACTCTATCAGACTGAATGCAGTACGACTCGATGAATAGCCACGAAGGTGACCTTTGTTTCTCTGCACGATTACTGCTCCAGGACTCGGACTCGCGCCCAGGAAAACTCCGCACTGCTGCCGCTGGCACCGATCGCGGCAAATTGACTACTGTCCGTTGAAGCAAATGGGCTCAATGCATACGTCCCGTACTGCACACCGTTCAGGCTGATGTTGACGCTTAATGAGATCGGGTCAATGATCAAATGCAACCATACGCTTTGACTCGGCAGCCCAGAGATAGTCAGAAGTGTCTTGGGCAGCACATCCGATGTTTTTGTGGCCAGTGTCAGCGTTTGAGTGCCTTCATATTGCCTTTGCAGGTTGATGCGGATCGGTGCGCATGTGCTGCCCGAACGAAGGGCATTCATTGAAAAAAAGGCACCGCCGCCCCCGACGCTGGTGTTCTGAAACTTCACATCCACAACGGTCGTTTTGGCGAAGTCACTGCCAGGGTTCGAGTTCAATTGAGTGCCACTTGTCTGCCAGACTGTGTTCACCATCGAAGCCATACTCAGCGAGCCTCCGCCGTTAACGACCCAGTCGCTGAACGCATCTCCGTTGGCATCCACTGTCGTCGGATTGCGATCCGTTCGAAATTCCCATTCTCCGTTCACCAATGCGGGATGATTCATCAACGCGACGGTCGCACGTTGAACGGGTGACGTCGCCGTCATTTGCATGGCGATCTCAATTGACGTCAGGTAATTACTGTTGATGGACTGCTTCCCACTCGCACGAATCTGTTTGCCGTAGAGCCTGGAGACCATGCACTTTCCACTGTCGTATGTCCAATAAAAGCCGCCAGTGCCGAAGTTAGTTTTCAATAGCCCTGATCCGGATGTCGAACTTGCAACAGTGGCTGTTGTGTTTCCTGTTTGGTTCTGCAGCGTAAGGCAGATTGCTCCCCCAGACGGCACCGGGGCAATTCCCGGGAAACTGAAAGACTTCCAGGCGTAACTCGACGACAACGCCGTGTCTGCCAGGACCAACTGTTGAAGGACAGAATATCCTGCTGTTAAAGATCCGGTCGCCGGACGAAGCTGAACGTTCGTTAAGGCAGGCACAGAGTTTCTTTTCGCCATCAACTCGACTCGCGTGGTTCGCCAGGCGTAGGAATCAGCAGGCAGCAGTAGTGTGAAATACTGCCCGGGCGAGCTTACTAAATTCACGTCGTTGTTCCCCAGGCCACTCGTGCTGCTATTGTCGATCAGCAACGATTCCACTGCATCTTCAACGCCGACTGAAGGAAAGACTTCCGCGACACCTTTGAGCGTCGGCGTCAGACTGAACAGATTCAACTGTGCCACGATCGTGACTGCCGGGCCCCCGTTGTACTGTCGAGTCAACTCGCCGCCGGGTGTTCCCGTCCATGCATAACGAATTCGTTCGCCGCTGCCGTCGCCGTCTCGATCCGGGACGACAAAACCAATCATTGTCGCCGATCGCTCCGTGACAGACACTGCGGTCTGTAGTTCGGCTGCCAATCGGTCGGCTGTCTGGCTGACGCGAAGTGCCGCGCTGGCGACGCCGGCGGAATCAGGCATACTCTGGAGTGATATGAAAATCGTGCCCTGCAGGCCAGCCACAATAATGCTGGAAATCAGCACGGAGATCATCACTTCGATAAACGACATGCCGCGAAACAGCATTTGTGCAGGAGCATCAGCAGGACGACGAATCAGCGGTGTTCTCATTGAACCACCGCCGTTCCTGAAGTTGCGTCCACAACAATTGTCTTCTGGTAGCTGCCTGCTGCGACAATGATGTTTCCGCCTCGATTCGGCACTCCGTATCCGTTGAATGTCATCGATTGATTGCCCGTCAGGCCCCAGACGGACACGAGCCTGCATTGAAACGGATCTGCGGACAATGTCACGATATAAGGGCCGGCGTTGTTGTTCAACGATTGAACGCCGGCGACTGTGTATTGACTGGAGTCGATCGTGAACGTGATCGTCTTCGCAGAACTGGAGTTGTAGGCTGCGGATTGCACGCGAGCGAAATCGGCAACAATGCGGTTGGCCGCATTTGATACTCTCAGTTTTTGAAGCGATGCAGTCCAGCGAGGCACCGCGACGACGGCCATCGTCGCCATCAGGAGAAGCACGATGGTCAGCTCAACTAACGTGAATCCCAATCGTGTGCATCGACACCCATGCGTACGAAAATCGTCGGCATGACGAGTCGTTATTGCAGAGACCGATTTCGTATCCGCCGCCGTAAACATGACTGCGCCGACCTTGCCCGCAGGTATTGAAAAGGTGCGTTGCTGAATTGCAACACGAAACAAATCTAGGTCATGAAACGGCCAAATCTGGCTGGGGCAGCCGACCTTGTGAGTTCTCGGGGGGGTGTTGTGCGAATCCGTCTGGTTGTGACGGCGATCTGCAGCACGCAGCCGAGCGGTGGCGCGGTGATCGATTCCGACTGCTAAGGACCGGCGCAGAAATAACTGTCGTGGCCGACGCTGCCAGCGTCGGTTCGGATGCTGGCAGCTTCCTCCACGAGGGGACACTTATTGGTGCGCCAGTCCTTAACCCGTGGTCATCGAGCTGGTCGTTTCCGTCAGACACTGGCGTCTTCAGCAGCACGTACAGCGCCGGCCCCAGCATCGCCAATTCGCAAAGCAGCGGCCCAACCATTATCCTCAAAGAATCCCACAGCGGCAGGCGGGCGGCATTCGCGTCAAAGAGCCACACGGACCACGAGATCGGATAGCGATCAATCTGCATCAGTGCGGCTGTTTCAAATTCCTGAAACGCGACCAGAGCCATCACGCTCCATGCGACCAGCGGCGCTTGCCATGCGCCAAAAACTTTCAGCCGCAGCCAGCCAGCCCACCATGTTGCCGACGCCATCCTGTTTCGCAGCAGAACCCACGAATGCAGCGATTCATCGGCCGCGTTTCTTCGCGGCAGCAGCATGGATAATGCGACGCCGACGGCCATGCAGCGACACAACATCAACAGACCGTACAGTCCTTCGGTGCAGATCGCGGCAGTCAGCGGGCTGGTTCCGGAAGTCAGTTGAGTCACGGTCAGACGGTAGTTGAAGCCGATCAGCAGTTCCGGCAGAAAGAACGGAAACACGGCCAGCAGTAATCGCAGTCGCCGCGACCGCACGGTCGGTGCTGCTTCGATGCGGGCCACGAGTATCGCAACCGGCCACACGGCGATGCTGGCAATGATGATACATCGCGCGAGAGAGCAGAGCAGGGATTCGTTGAGTGTCATGTAGCTTGGACATTCATGTCCGAGAGATTCGCCAAACAGCGTCCCTCAAACACAGGATTCCTGAGTTACGCCAGTTATCACTTCGACAACGCTTCGTGGCCATGCGACGGACATGAATGTCCATCCTACATAATGACCTGCCATATTCTGCAACCAACCGGACGCTCATTTTTCAAACATTCCTTCCCGGCCCGTGTATTCCGTCGTCAACCACTTCAGGACTTCGTCGTGATGCTTCGCTGCGCCGTCGAGCGAGACACCCTCGGCGGCCCATTTTTTTAGTTCCAGAACGTCCGCCGGAAGCTGAGCGTGATCGACCGGTCCCAGCGGAATCTGACGTGATCCGGAATTCGCCAGCGCGAGTTCCACTTCTTCAGACAGCAGGAATTCGATGAACCGGAGTGCGGCTTCAGGATGAGGACAATTGCGGATCATGGCCACACTGTTCGGCAAACAGATTGTCTGACCAGTCTCCAGTCGCACGGGGAACATCGTGACGGGCTTGCCGGCATCGATCGCGGCGAACGCATCATCTGTATCCGTGAACCCGAAGTCGCAGGCTCCTTCGGCGACCAGATCTTTGACCGCGCCGTTGCCGCGTACTTCCCGGATGCCGCGAGTACGCAGCGATGTATGCCAGGCTTTCAGTCCGGCGAATCCCATTCGATCGCACAGCACGGCGTAATGCGACAGAGTTGTGCCAAACAGCGGCACAGCAATCGCGACGTCGGAGAGCGAATCGGCGTTGAGCGTTGCTGCGATGTCGTTTTCCGTCACCTGCATTCTGTCGGTGTTCACAAGATACACCCGCAGCCGCGCCGCGAAACCGGCCCACTGGTGATCCGGATCTTTGAATTGTTCCGGGATGCGTGCAAACACGACCGGATCAACAGCGGCCAGCAGTCCTTCCTGCTTCAACCGAATCGTGCCGAGTGTCTGGTTATTCCAGAAGACGTCACAGCGAGGTTGAGCCCTCTCCGTGATGATCAGGTTCGTCAGACCCAGCGATTTGTTGGTCTCTTCGTCATACCGCACCTGAACCGTGACGCCGGTCTTCGCTTCGAACCGTCGAATGATCGTATCGGCAAAGACCGAATCGTGTGCGCAGTACAGGACCAGCGTGTTGTCCGGCGGAGCATTGCGGTTCAGCAGCCACGGCACTATGAGTGCGATCCCGAGCACGACTGCCATCGCCAGTGTGATTTTATTTGCGGTGGACGATGGCATTTGTTTTTCAGAATCATTTTCGTTTAACGGCGAGCCGCAGGCGTAGGCGCAACTTGTCAACAACGCCGACGCCTGCGGCTTGCCGTTAAACGATTTAACGACAGTCCTCTTGAGGTCTTCGTCTACTATTCGCTGGATCCGCCGCCGCCGCCGATGCGATCTGGTCCGGTGCCCGCGCTCTTCTCGTAACCGTTGTTCGTCTTGACGTACTTGGTAAAGCCTTTTTCGGTGAGCTTCTTGTCGCTGAGCAGGTTCTTTGATTTCAGCGGAGACCAGGTTCCGGCGACGAACGGCGCACAGAGCAGCCTGCGAACGGGCTCGCCGGTTTTCGGATGATGCGTCAGCGGCGGATCTTTGATGCTCTGCTCGATTTCAAAGGTCTCACCCACGTCTTCTTCATCATCTGAAAGAATAACACCGTAAACATAAGTGGGCATGGTTTGTAATCCGAGTCTGCTGGGTGGAAGAGGTGTGCTGCATTTTACTCAGCTTTCGAGCTGAAGAAAGGCACTTCGCAATTTTCCGCACGGCTGGCCAGCCATGCAATTTTCCGTGGAAGCCACTTGTTTGGCAGGCAAATGGCCGTAAGAGTTCGTAAGATGACTCGCAAAAACGTTGCCCATCACCTCTCAACGGGGATTCTTCCAAATGCCTCGCGCTTCAAAACCTGATCGCAAACAGATTTATCAGGCAGTCCTGTCGCGGCTGTGCGAACGTCCTGAGTTCGCGATTGAAGAAATCCGCGAATCGCACGGTGATGAATATCTGCAGGTCACACGGCTGATTGTGACGACCCTCGTCAAACAGGGAAATCTGCAGCAGCTTGAGACAGACGGCGGTAAACGATTCCGCTGGAAGGACGATCCACAAAAATTTGAAGTCGATCCCTGGGTCAATTCACAGGTGCATGGAACGCAGATCACCGAAGCACCCGCCAGCGAACGGCCACGCGAACGCCTGTTGCAGCACGGGGCGGCGCAGTTGAAGTTGTCCGAGCTGCTGGCGATCCTCATCCGCACGGGCCGCGTTGGTGAATCTGCCCTGCAGGCGGGAGAGCGAATTGCAACGCGACTGGGAAATCGACTGGATACGCTGCCAGGCCTGGGGAGAAAGGAACTGAAAGAATTCAGCGTCGCCGTGAATGAGCCGGCGTTTTGTCAGATCATGGCCGGTATCGAACTTGGCCGACGCGTGGCTGCGGCGATGGACAATGGTTTCAAGGAACGGATTCGCATCACCAGTCCTGCCACAGCCATCCAGTTCTGCCTGGAACATTTCGGCCGTCTCGCGAAAGAGGCGAAGCAGGAAGAATTCCACATGGTGACGCTGGACACCAAGAACCAGCCGATCGCCTCGCATCAGATCACGGTCGGAACACTTCGCAACAGTCTGGTTCATCCGCGCGAAGTTTTTCGACCCGCCATCCGCGATGCGGCCAACTGCATTCTGGTGGTTCACAATCATCCATCCGGTGATCCGACGCCCAGCGATCAGGACATCAGCGTGACAGAACGTCTGGAATCCGTCGCCGAAATCATCGGCATTCCGCTCATCGATCACATCGTGGTGGCGGGCGAGAAGGCGCTCAGCATTCAGGAATGGCGATCAGGGAACCGCTGGTGAGGCCTTCGGCGAATCAGCAGTGTCCAGATTGTCGAAATAGCTCTTGATGCCATCGACGTAGCCCGGCGGAATCTGTTCGTTTTCGATGGCGGCCTGCACACCGGATTTGATTTCGGTGACGGTGCTTTCGTACTTCTTCAATTCTTCCGGATCGAAGTCTTTCTCAGTCGCGGCCTCTTTGGTCTTGATCGATAACAGGACTTTTCCGGCCTGAATCTGTGTCTTGGTTTTTTCGTCCTTGTAGCCTTCCGGATCGCTGTCGTCTTCTTCCTGCATGCCACCCGGTGTGTCACGCTCTGCCTGGCCGTCCTGACCCTTACCAGCCATCATTTGCTTGTACTTCTCAGCGTACTCCGCCAGCGACTTGCAGCCTTCGCATTGCTCGCCGTCCAACTGGCCCTCGCTGTTCAGTTTCTCCGCCTGCTGCAAGGTCGCCATCGCTTCTTCGAGCTGCTTCATTTCTTTGGCCGATCGCGCCAGTTCCTGCAGTTCCGTTTTTGACAGTTCGAGCGACTCACGCAGTGCTTCCGCGGCTTCCTGAGCCATCTGCATTTCTTCTTCGCTGGTGGCTTCGCCGCTTTGCTTCTTGGCGGCGAGTGCTTCCAGTGCTTTCAGCGCCTGATTGAGGGCGTTTTCGAGTTCTGGCGAACTGGCTTTCTCCGACGAGAATTTCTTCATGTCCTGCAACTGACGTCGCAGTTGTGAGGCGAGTTTCTGGCGATCTTCAGGCGTCTTTGCTTCCAGCATGGCTTCCATGGTTTCTTTGGCGGAATCCAATTGCTGCTGCAGCATTTCGCTGTTGCCCTGCTGCAGTTGCTTGAGCCACTCATTCATCTTTTGAGTTCGCTGGCCACCGAACTGCTGATCGGAGATCGACTGGCTGAGCATTTCACGCAGTTCTTCGCTGGACACATTTTTCCACATGTCGTTCAATGAACCGCGATGATCCTGCAGAACTTTGGAATTCGGTTTTTTCTCCATCGGTCGCATCTGCCGCAGCGATGCCATCAGTTCTTTCATCTGTTCGTTGAGTTTGTCATCGCGTTCCTGGGCGGTCTTCACCTCCTGTGACAACTTCTCTTCGCGCGTCTTGACGGCCTTGCGAACAAGTTCGATTTCCTTCTTGGCTTTCTCAACCTTCGTCGCTGCTTCGACGTTGCCAAACGGATCCAGTGTTGGCAGCAACCACACGAGGAGCGCGAGTACGCAGAGTACACCGGCCTGCATTCCGATCGGTCGTTCGACCTTGTAGGGAACCACGTTCGCGGGCACGATGCGCGTGGCAACTTTCGCGGCGGACTGTTCAACCAGTGGCTGATACTCACCGGCAGACGACGATAGTGTGGCCAGCGTCAGAAACAGATCGTCCGTCTTTGCATGTCGATCGACAGCGCGAGCGGCTGCCGTTTTTTCCACACGACGGTAAAACAACCAGGCCGCACCGGCAGCCACTGCGGGAAATACCAACAGCCATGCCAACTGTTGTCGATTCTCCGGCAGCAGTCCCAGCAACCTGACGGCCAGCACGGTGGCACAGGCCAGGACAAATGCTCCCAGCGTCCACCAGTGGAGCGCTCGGGAGAAACTGACCGCACGAAGTCGGTTTTGAACCTGATTCAGTAACGTGACAGAAACCGGCTGATGCGACATCTCACACTCCTGCAACACTCAAACAGTATTCACCCAGTTCGCCTGGTACAGTCTACTTATGTATCGACTGCCAATCAATCAGATCTTGCGAATCGCAAAATTTGCCTGGCTTTTTGCAGGATTTTGGCTGGGGTTTCGCTGAATCTACCCCCAAATCTCGCTCACAACAACGCGACCAGAGCCAGGATCATATTAAAGCCGTTGAACAGGAAATGCACCAGCATCACGGTCACATAGCTGCGGCGGCGCAGATAGGCATATCCAAGCGCGAGTGCCAGCGGGATCAGGGCGATGGAATCCGGAAACCCGTGTGCGAAGGCAAACACGATCGAGGACACGAACAGTGCCAGCACGGGCTTGCCAAGCTGCGCGATTCCGCCGAGAACCACGACACGAAACTGCAGCTCTTCGACGATCGGGGCCACGAACACCGCCACAAACAGGATGATCACAATCATGGGCAAACTCACACCGGCCTTCAGCATTTCCAGGAACGGATGCGAATCCGGTGGCTCGCCCACGATGCCGATTGAAATCAGCACAATGAGTATGCGCAGCGCCGTCGTCGGAAGGTAAGCGGCCAGAAATACCTCCGCTGCGAATCTCAGCTCCCGAGTCAACGAGAATGGCTCATCCGCGACCTGCAGTTCGGCTGCGGCAGGCAGCGTTGCGATCGAGCCCGTGCCGAACGGTTCATCCTCAAGCACGACAGCAAATGGATTGTGCTCGACCGGTTTCGCCGTTTCCTGCGAAGCTGGCGACGCAGGAGGATTCGGTGACTCCGGCGACTCCGCTGTCAGACTTTTTGAGGTACTTTCCCGCTCAATCACACCACGATTCCCCAGGATGTCATAGCCCGGCAGTTGCGGTATTGAAGACGCATCGTCGAGATCAGGCCATGGTGCGCCGAATCCTGATCCGGCACCAACCGCTCGGCCCGGTTGAGTAGTCATTGAAAGTGATTGGCCTGGTGCCTGACGATGTTGAACCACGCGTTCCTTCAAGTACACTCGTCCAGCTTTGCTCGCTACCAGAAGCACGATGCCAAACGCCAGAAGCATCATCACCTCCATTCCGATCGTCACAATCAACTGTTCTCTCACCTCAGCCGGATCGATGCTTTGTGTATTTGCAGGCTTTGTGGCCACCTTTCCATTGGCGTCTGGAACTGCTTGGGAATTGAGGACGGTGCTGCCGTCGGCGTTACTCGTTTCCGTCACTGCGGGAGTTTGAGTGGCGACTGTGTTGGGAACAGTGGTCAGACCAGCGAACGAGTTAAGCAGCGAGAAGACCATGACCAATACAGACAGGAGAATCGCGACGAGCGTGAGCGGCCACGGAACGCGCAGCACACCGCGTCGAGCCGCAGGCAATGCGTGCCCGGTCTGGCTATAGCGAATCACCCAGGCGCAGATCATCGCCATGCTGCCCACGGACGCCATGAGGAACATCATCGCCGTGATGACCGTGCCGACCGTGGCTTTCTCCGGATCGGCGGCGGCTTGAGCGAGAATCGGATTCAGAAATGACATCATGCGAAGATTTCAATGAAGACGAACAGGGAAAGTCCGTGGATCTTGTTTGAGTCACCGGCAGACAATTGGCCAGCCGTGGCAATTTGTCAAGGAGCCTCGACCAGCACCGGCGATCACAATACCATCCCGTCGAGTATCAGAACGGGGAGTTCGCCCATTGTCGACCATTCTTGACGAAATCCTTGCCCAGAAGCACCTGGAAATTGTCGCTGCGCGCGATCGGGTGGCTTTTGAGTCCCTGGAAGCCCGAATCCCGTCTGCCCCGCCCGTGCGCGGATTTCTGGCGGCACTGCGGGCTGCCGACCGTCCCGGCCTGATCGCGGAAGTGAAGAAAGCATCGCCATCCGCCGGACTGATTCGGGCAGATTTTGATCCGGTCACAATCGCCAGACAGTACGAAGTCGCCGGAGCCACATGCCTGAGCGTGCTCACCGACGAACACTTCTTCCAGGGACACCTCGACTATCTGCGCGACATTCGCCAGGTCGTGCGGATCCCGGTGATGCGCAAGGAATTCATCATTGACCGCTATCAGATCGCCGAAGCACGCGTTGCGGGCGCGGACTGTGTGTTGCTCATAGCCGAGTGCCTGGATGATGTTCAACTGCACGACTTGTACGGGTATGCTCACAGCCTTGGCATGGATGCACTCATCGAATTGTACGACCTCGAAAACGTCCCGCGCGTGCTCGCGACGGGAACGAAACTGTTGGGAATCAACAACCGCGACCTGCGGACCTTTGTAACGTCACTGGAACATACGTTTCAAGTCAAACAGCAGATTCCCGACGACGTGCTGCTCGTCAGCGAAAGCGGCATCAGCACTCATGCACACATCCAGCGCCTGCGTGCCGAAAGCGTCGGCGCAGTGCTTGTGGGCGAATCACTGATGAGGCAACCCAACATCGGTGACGCCGTGAGAGAACTCATGGGGACGACGTAGAGCAAAGCCGTGTTCGGTATTTCTAACGGATGATCGATTGTCTCCCGAATACCAGTGTTCGCAACAAGACCGGGCAATCGCGACTCGCCGAATGTAGCCGTCTCGCTCCGCCGAGAAGAGTGAAGCGATTTGGCAGCGTTGCAAGAACTCCCCAACGGCCATGTTTCGTTAATCCTGTTCACGCGGATCGGAAAATCGACTGTTATACTCCGCTCGCCGGACTCATCTCTGGCCGCGCGGAGTATAATCACCGATCATCCCGTCATTGCTGGACCGGAACGGACTCCGAGACTCCGGAACTCCCTGCATCCGGTATGCCAATCGAGACAAATATTTGCCTTGTCAGAGGCAGTCGCTGCACAATTTGGTAGGATGCCTGGGTGCTCAGGACCGGAGTTAATTGCTCCACGCAATTTTTAACAAGGCAAGTGGCAATCGCTATGGGAAGAAGTTTCGAAAATCGCAAGGCCTCGATCTTCAAGACAGCAGGTCAGAAGTCCAAGCTGTATGCCAAGTACGGCAAGCAACTGTATGTGGTTGCTAAGAATGGCGTCGCGGACCCTGAAAACAATCCGGCTCTGCGGAACCTGATTGAAAGAGCGAAACGCGATCAGGTCCCCAGTCACGTCATTGAAAAGGCGATCGAAAAAGCCAAAGGCGTGGGCGGCGAAGATTTTGTGACTGTCCGCTATGAAGGTTTCGCTCCCGGTGGCTGCTCCGTCATCGTCGATTGTTTGACCGATAACAATAACAGGACCATTACCGAGGTCCGAAATTGTTTCAACAGAACGGGCGCTAAACTGGGACCGGCGGGTTCGGTCGCGCATTTGTTTGACCATCTCGCAGTGCTGTCCTTCAAGGGTGACAACGGCGATCAGGTCCTTGAAGCCATGCTGGACGCCGACATCAATGTCGATGATGTCGAATGTGAAAATGGCAATGTGACTTTGTTCGCGCCTGCCAGCGAGTTTTTCAAAGCCAAAACGGCGTTGCTGGAAGCGTTTCCCGGAATAGAACTGCAGGTTCAGGAAATCACCTTCCACCCTCAGGCCAGCAAGGAAATCAGCCCGGACGATGTACTGATGTTTGAAAAGTTCATGCATTTGCTGCACGATTGCGATGACGTGCAGGACATTTTCCACAACGCGATTTTGCCGACGTAGGCAGCGACCTGGCATTCCGGCCCCCTCCAACTTCGCGTCCAATGGCGTTGACTCCAGGCGAGCGGGGGATGTCAATCCCCTGATATTCGTCGCGAGCCCAGGAAAATCAGGGGACTTACGTCCCCCGCTCGCCGTTGGAATTCCTTAAGTCCACGCTAATGGACGCAAGGTCGGGTGGGGGAGCGGCCTCCTGAGTTCTTGTCGTATTAATTGCCAAACCTTGGTCCACTGGCACAAGGCCAGTGGGGCCAATAGAACTGTGGTTCTTCCCGCTTGAACTGCGAGACCTTTGAATCACACAATCTACAAAAATGCCATGGCAAACTCAGGACTGGAGAGATCGCACCCTTCCAAAACCTGTGCCAGCGGCACAAGTACTCAGGCAGTGGCGCTTTGATGGATCGGGTGGCCGGGGCTGGGCTGAGCGGAGCGAAGGAAGCCCCGGGGTTTCGGGCTGCGCCCTCCAACCCCGGCCAACGATCAAGCCATTGCTGACAGAGCACCAGGT
>JAYTAK010001099.1:0-14636 GCA_043737515.1 Candidatus Kuenenia sp.
CTCAGTCGCTCCGCCGACTGAGATTCATGGGATACAACGTGGATATATTACCGCAGGCGGCTTAAGGCTTCGGCAATGTGGCGTTGTTTTTGCACGTACGTGGACAGCAATGCGAGTCGCGGAGCGACGTCGCCTACGTAGCTCAGTCGCTCCGCCGACTGAGATTCATGGGATACAACGTGGATATATTACCGCAGGCGGCTTAAGGCTTCGGCAATGTGGCGTTGTTTTTGCATAGGCGCAGACCGGAATGCGAGTCGGCGGAGCGACGTCGCCTACGGTTTACAACGATCCAGCGCTAATTGCTTCACGGCCTGCAGATCCAGTTTGCCGGTACCCAGCATCGGAATTTTATCGACAAGGATGAATCCATCCGAAGACGGGATGAACAGGTTCGGCAAGCCGGCAGCCTGAAGTCTGTCCGTGATCTCCCGCACTGATTTTTTCATCGGCCTGTGCAGCACAATCAGTCGCTCGCCCTTTTTGGGGTCCGGCACGGAGGTCACGGCACACAGGACCTCTGGTTCATCGCCCTGATCTTCGTCGAGGATTTTTGCGATTTCCTGTTCGATCAGAATATGCGGCACCATCTCACCGCCGATCTTCGAGAAGCGACTCATCCGGCCTGTAATATGGATGAAACCGTCTTCGTCGATCAGAGCCATGTCGCCGCTGTTATACCAGCCGTCCTGAATCAGCTCGGCAGTTTTCTCCGGCTGATTGAGATATCCCAGCATGATGTTTGGCCCTTTGATCTTGAGCAGTCCTTCCTGATTCGCCCCCAGCATCGCGCCGGTTTCCGGATCGAACACGGCCGCAGCGCATCCGGGAATGACACGGCCCACGGTGCCGTTCTTTGTTCCGATCGAAAGTTTTGCCTCGTCTCCCATGCGTGATTGGGGGATATTGAACGATGCCACAGGTGACATTTCGGTCGTGCCATAGCCCTCGGTTGGTTCGAAGCCGAATTTATCCTTGAAAGACTCTCGCAGGTCGGCCGGCAGCTTCTCTGCACCGACAATCACCAGATTCATGGACTTCATTTCTTCGACAGTGCAGCGTTTCAGATAAGACCGCAGAAATGTGGGCGTTGCGGCCAGGATCGTACACTTGAATTTTTCAGTGAGCGATCCCACCGTCCTCGCATCCAGCGGGTTGAAATGAAACACAGCCGACGGATCAGCGCTGAGCGGCAACCACATCGTGACGGTGAAGCCGAACGAGTGGAAAAACGGAAGAACCCCCAGCAGTCGGTCGTTGGATGTCAGCCGCATCAGTTCTGTCACAGCATCCACATTCGAGGCGATGTTGTGCTGAGAAAGCACGACGCCCTTGGGCTCACCAGTGGACCCCGATGTGAAGATCACGGTGAACGGATCGTCTGCTTTGATGCCGTCCAGTCCCAGCCGTCGCAGCAGCATTCCGATCGGCATCAGCTTTGCCAGTGCAAACGCTTTGGCTTTGTCCATTCCCGTGATCTGCGGCTTAAGATCTTCCAGAAAGATCAGTTCCGCATCCAGTTTCATCGGCCGCTTTTCCATGAAAGCGCGGCTGGTGAGAATCTGCCTGATCCCGGCCTGGCGGATACAATAATTGGCGACGTCGTCTGTGAGCGTGTAATTCAGGTTAACGGTCACTTTTCCGGCGAGCGTGAGCGCCGTGTTGGCCAGCACACCACCGACGGAAGGCGGCAGCAACAATCCGACATACTTAACGTCAGGTTTCAGAATCTGTTTTGTCAGCAACGCATGAAACGCCAGTGAACTGATCAGCAGTTTCCCCCCGGTGAGTTCCGTACCGGCGGAATCGGCAACCTTGGTCCGATTCCATGCGAGTCGGCATTGGCGGATGAATCGTCGAGCGGGGATCATGCTGCGTTCCTTCCTGAGGAGTACGGACTGAGTGTTCAACAGCAATACAGCATTGCGAACAATATCGACGTTGTCCACATGCTGCAGCGGCTGACCGAATGAAATGGAGACAGGATATGGCCAGTATTTTGGTTTCTTCCAGATGAAGCGCCCGCGTTCATAACTGAAGATACTGCCCCAAAGTTCGTCCAGACAAACAGGCACGACGGGCGCATCGGTGTCTTTCACGATCCGCAGCATCCCGCGTTCAAATTTCTGCAACTGCCCGGTGCGACTGATCTTGCCTTCTGCGAAGATACAGACCAGTTGTCCGCTCAGCAACGCATCGCGGGCCGTGTTCAGAGACTTCACGAGTGCCCGAGGTCCGTCGCCGCCGCGGATGGGAATGATGCCAAACAGATTCGACAACCAGCGCGCAAATCGACCCTGCACATAGTCCGCATAGGCCACCATCCGAATGGGGCGTGAACTGGCCAGCAGAATCAGCACTCCATCGATCCATGTCACATGATTGGCGACCAGCAGTGCCGGGCCATGTTCCGGAATATTCTCAATGCCATAAGTCCGCACTCGATAAACAAATCGACTGAGCAGCCACACGAAAAACCGGATCGTCGCCTGTGGCAGAATCCACAGAACGTAAACAACGATGGGAATAATCCCCAGCCCCGAGACGAGAAAGATCTGCGACGCCGACATCTTCAGAGGACTCTGAAGAACCCAGAACAGCCCGGAGACGAACAACATTCCGACTGCGGCCAGCTGCTGCCCGGCGGTAAGGATCGCTCCCAATCTGTCGTGTGGGCTGCGTTCCTGGATGTACGCCTGCAAAGGCACATTGAAGAGTCCGCCACCAAGGCCGATCACAACCAGCATCGCTCCGGTCATCACGGGAGAATCAATCGTGAAGTACAACAGGATGCAGGCCAGCCCCATGAGCATCGTGCCAAAAGGTACCATCCCAAGTTCGACACGACCGTTTGACCACCAGCCAGCCAACAGGCTGCCCACGCCGACGCCGATGACCAGCATCGCCATGAAAGGACCAGGATTCGCTTTCGTGATGTTATCGGCCAGTTCCGACTTGACGAATACGGCAATATTCATTTGCGCCATCGAAGCCAGGCACCAGAAGAAAACAATTCCCAGGGTCACTCGGAGAATTGCGCGATCAACCATCACCAGCTTGATGTCTCGCCAGGAATCCGTCACCAGATTCCACTGAAATTTTATGGTCGGACTGGCCACCGGCACACGAGTCATCGCCATCGCGGCGACAGTTCCCAGAACTGCCGATCCGATCACGGCTGCAGCCGACAAAGACAAGCCAAGAACATGACGGCCCTCAGTCAAATCTGCCAGAGCATATCCGGCGACTGTACCGACGATGACAGCCACAAAAGTCGCGAGGCCGGACAGACCATTCGCCGCAGAAATATCCGATCGTTTCACTAATTCGGGAATGATCCCCAGTTTGGATGTACCGATGAAGGCTGCCTGAATACCAATCAGAAACAGAATCGCGAACATCGACGGCACATGGGCAACATGAATTGCCCAGATACCGACTGTCATCAGAAGAATCTCGGCAACTTTCAGCCAGATAATCGAAGAGCGTTTGCTGAATCGGTCTGCTGCCCAGCCAGCCCAGGGGGCGAACACTACAAACGGGAGCATGAAACAGCCCAGCCCCAGCGGCAACACAACAGCCTCAGCGCTTTTCTCCGTCCATCCGAAGTCTTCGCGAAACCGCGAAATTCCGATGGGAACGATCAGCCAGCGAAACATGCTGTCATTGACTGCTGTCAGGAACGTCATCAGCAGATAGCCGCAGAACGATTTCGACATCAGACGCCGCGGATCTGCAGCAGTGGCGGTGTGCGCTTCGACACTGGAAATAGCTCAGACTCCTTCATTCAATTCACACGGGTTTGAACCCGCATGGTGCGATGCCGCCGCAAACTCATCGTGGCGGAAACCCGGATTGTAGGTTCACATCACCCGAGTTGCATTCTCTCCCTTTTCGTCCACCAGCGACGGGAATCGCTGACTTTCTTCCGCAAAGAGTCTCCCGATTCCGATCCTGTATTTCTCGGGATGCATGAACAGTGTACTCTGGACGGCCTGCGAACAAGAATACGCCACACTGCGGACAGCCGAAGCAGTTTATCAACTCATGCCGACTTCAGAAAACCCCGAAACACCACTCATGGCTGCGGCTCAGTCGCTGGTCGAGCGACTGCGTTCGTACAGTTCCGTGGCTGTCGCATTTTCGGGCGGCGTGGACAGTGCGGTGGTGGCGAAAGCCGCTGCCGTGGGGTTGGGAGAGCGAGCCGTCGCAGTGACCGCCGTCAGTCCCAGCCTGGCTTCGAGCGAACTTGAAATCGCGCGCCGCGAGGCCGTCCTGATCGGGATTCGTCACGTCGAACTGCAGACGTCTGAATTCACCCGCCTGGAATACCGGCGGAACGGGGGCGACCGGTGTTTCTTCTGCAAAGATACGCTGTATGAACTGACGCAATCACGACTGCATGAACTCAAGGTTGAGGTGATTGCGAACGGAGCCAACACGGATGATCTCGGCGATCATCGTCCCGGGATGCAGGCGGCGATCGACCACAGCATCCGCAGCCCTTTGATTGAAGAAGGACTGAACAAAGCTGCGGTGCGGGAATTGGCGCGGTACTGGAATCTGTCAGTCGCCGAAAAGCCAGCGTCGCCGTGTCTGTCCAGCCGCATCGCCTATGGTGTCGAAGTGACTGAAGAACGAGTCTTCCGCGTTGAACAGGCCGAAGCGTTTCTGAAAGCCGCCACCGGTCTTCAGGAACTGCGGGTGCGACATGAAGCCAACGAACTGGCTCGGATCGAAGTGCCTGTCGATCAGGTGCCGCGTTTACTGGAACCCGATCTGCGAGCCTCAATTACAAAGGAACTCCATTCGCTGGGGTTTCGATTTGTGACCATCGATCTGGACGGATTTCGATCCGGCAGCATGAACAGCGCGCTGCCGGTGGTAGAGTTACGAGTTGGAATCGTTCACTGACAGTCGCCGAACCGCGTTATGATTCATCCGCGTTCGCGGTTTGAGCAATGAGCCCGCCAATCAATCTGACTGAGAAACCTCGTGTCGAACGAACTTCCTGCCAATTCTTCCAATGCCGATCATCCGACCGTGTTCTTCGACGGAGTCTGCGGGCTTTGCAATCACTCCGTGAACTGGCTGCTAGCCCGCGATCCGCAGCATAAACTGCGCTTCGCGCCGCTGCAGGGAACGACGGCAACACAGAGACTCGACGCCGGGATTCGCAATCGTCTCGACACAATGGTGTTCGTGTGCGGCGGCGAAACGTTTACGCGGACGGCGGCCGTGAGTCGCATTCTCATGACGCTCGGCGGTCGCTGGCGAATGCTGGGCTGGCTGCTCTGGATCGTTCCGTCGCCGATCAGGGATCTTGGTTATCGCGTTGTTTCCCGCCTGCGTTATCGGCTGTTTGGCAAACACGAATCCTGCCGACTGCCGACACCTCAGGAACGGGCTGTGTTCCTGGATTGAATCGCTGGCTTGCTTGCGGGCGTCTGGTCGGTACCATTCGCAGTGGAACGAGCAGGGGAAAGCTGCCTTCTAAGACCATCCTGCTGCGGCGTTACGCCGTGGTTGCGTATTCCTTCCAATTCGTCCCCAGAGTCGTTGTGCGTCCGGCCAGCAGTTGACTGCCGACGGGCGACCAAGGCAAGCACAAGGCTTTCGCCCGTCGGCAGTCAACTGCTGGCCCTTGTGAACGCCTCTGGTCCGCAGATCGAAGTTAGAAGCTGCCTCCCCTGCTGTTCCATTTTCATATTTCACACGATGTGTCGGGAAATTCGCCGCGATGCTGATACGACTGCTTCGCTTTCTCTTCGGGTGGTCACAACCCGCCGTGCCTTCGGAGGTCGGATCGCCACGAGAACCACCACCGTCGTCGCTGGCTGACCGCGATCTGTCGCAACCGGCAAGAGTGCATTCCGCCACAGTGCCGAAGACTGACCCGCGTGCGGCAGCAAAGCCTCGCTCGAATCTCAGCGGGCTGGATACCGACAAGTTCGCTCCCATTACCGTCGATGAAGCGCTGGCCGCGACGGCGAAAGTCGACTGGAAGTCGGCCAACTTTGATTCGCGCGGCGTCATTCCTCATGCAAGTCTGCCGCGCGTGCAGGTGATTGACCGCACGATGGTTGGTATGGGATTGATTTCCGAGCAGGAACTGGCGGAGATCCACGACATTGGCACCAAGATGGGGCAGTTCCGCAGCGACGCGGAATTCATCGCGATCGCGGGCGAACGTGCAGTCGCCGAATCGCGTGCGGAACGTCAACGCCGAAAAGAACAGCGGAAGGCGGAGGCAGAAGCCCGGCGGAATCTGCGGCGTGAACAGGTGGCTCAGCGGCGCGCGACAGACATCGTGTTTCTGGGACGCGGCGTCTCGCGCGGTCTCGCGGATCGACGGTCAAATATTGAACTCCTGCAAAGCAAAGTGCTCCCGGTACTCTCCAGTCCGGCTGAGCTGGCTCAGGCGATGGGCGTGTCCATTTCACTGCTGCGGTGGCTGTCGTTTCACAGCGACGCTCCGACTCGCGTGCATTATGTTTCGTTTGATGTCCCAAAAAAGAGCGGTGGCATCAGACGACTATCAGCTCCGCATCGCAAACTTTCGGATGCACAGCACTGGATCCTCACGAACATTCTGAATCTCCTGCCGGTACACCCATGTGCCCACGGTTTTGTCGCGCAGCATTCCGTGTTGACGAATGCCGCGCCGCATGTCGGAGCGAGTGTGGTGATCAACGCGGATCTGAGCAACTTTTTTCCCACGATCGCATTTCCGCGCGTGGATGGCATGTTTCGGAAGCTCGGATATTCGCCCGCTGTCGCCACGATCCTCGCGCTGCTGTGTACCGAATGTCCGCGACAGGCGCTGAAGTTCAGCGACACAATTTACTATGCCGCCACTGGCCCGCGTGCGTTGCCCCAGGGTGCCTGTACAAGTCCGGCGATTTCGAATCAGATCGCCGCAAAACTCGACCGCCGAATGTCGGCGATGGCATCGAAGCTCGACTGGAAATACACGCGCTATGCGGACGACCTCACATGGTCGATCAGCGGAGAGGTGACACCGTCTGTGGGCTATGTGCTGGCTCGGATGCGTCACATCGTGATCGACGAAGGCTTTGAACTCAACCACGCCAAAACTCGCGTGCAGCGGCGGAGTCAGCAACAATCTGTCACGGGCGTAGTGGTCAATGATCGGATGAGCGTGCCACGAAAGACGATTCGACAGATCAGGGCAATTCTGCACAACGCAAAACGCACTGGCCTTGACGCACAGAATCGCGAAGAACATCCGCATTTTCGGGACTGGCTGGCGGGCATGATCGGCTGGATCCAGATGGTAACTCCGGAGCAGGGTCGTAAGCTGCGGTCTGATCTGGCAGAATTGTCGTAAACCTCAACGGGACATTTCATGTTCGCTCAGACCCTCGCCTTTCTGACACGCAGCATCCGACAGGAATCACGACTGCTCACGCATCATATCGTTCGTGGGGCACTGGTCCTGTTGACGCTGATGTTATTCTTTATTCAGGTCCTCGAAGCGCCGCGGCGTAGTGCGTCTGGATTGTTTCTGGTGCAGAACATCTCCAACTGCTGCTACTTTTGCCTTACCCTGCTCGGCATCATGTACTTCGCAGTGGCGATCACGGAGGAGAAGGAAGAGGAGACCCTGCCGTTACTAAGAATGACGGGCGTTCGCAACTTTACGCTGCTCATCGGAAAGTCGGTGCCTCGACTGGCGGTCGTCGCGCTGCTGATTCTGGTTTCGACTCCATTTCTGCTGCTGGCCACAGCGTTAGGCGGAGTCGTGCCTGAACAGATCATCGCGACAGTGCTCGGAATGATTTGTTACGCATTCTGCCTGAGTCAGTTGGGACTCTTATGCAGCACGATCAGCCGCAACAGTCAGCGTGCGGGTGGCTTGATGTTCGTGCTTTGGATTCTGCTGGAATTCGGTAGCTGGCTTTTCAGTCTGTTCGCATTTGGTTGCAGGAAGTGGGATTATTTGGGTCTGCAGTATTACTTCAACAAGGTGTCGGAGTTTCTTTGGCAGCGTTCGATGTGGAATGCATCCGGCGACTTCCTGATGTTCGAACGGGATGAGACCATCTGGCAACCGCAGATGACATTCCAGTTGCTGGTTGGTCTGGGGTTCTTTGGACTCAGTTGGATTATGTTTGAGCCGTGCAATCAAGCCGCGCTGGCCCAGGGAGCAGCTTCCGGGGAGTATCTTGCTCGAGGCATCTTCACGCGGTCGCGGTTGAGAAAGTCGCTTCGAAGCTGGGATGCGGCTCTGGCCTGGAAGTCGTGGCAATTCAACTTTGGCGGATGGCTGTGGTTTATTCTTTTGACCATCACGCTGCCGGGTCTGACCATTGGCATCGCAATACTGATTTCGCTCATCGTAGGTGAATTCCCTTCCCCGGAGCTGTACGGCATCCTGCTGATCGTGACAGGAATCGGTGGCACGATTGGCATGCTGATGAACACCTTCAGCAAAGTACTGAACCGTGAAATCTATCAGCAGACACTGGTTTCGCTCTGTATGTTGCCACACACACGCGGAACGTTGCTGAAACGGATGTACGCCGGACTACTGCCGGCGCTGGTTCCTCCACTGATGTGTTTGTTGCTCGGAATTTTCTGGACTGCGCTCGCCGAGCCATCATTCGTGCGGAGTTTATTCGACACCGTCATCGAACCCTGGTTCTGGTTCTTTGTGGCCTGGCTGTTTGTTACGGCTCACGTCGGACTGCTGTTGTCCGTCAATATGCGATACGGAGGGATGTTCGTGGCAATCGCTCTGTGCTGCATCATTTTTCCGTTTGTGCTCGGCATGGTGATAAGTTTAATCGGAATGATGCTCTCTTTCCTGTTCCGCGGGGGCAACGATTTTTTCCTGGAGGCACTGTTTCGTTATCTGCTTCCCATCGTGTTGATCATGGGCGAAGTCGCGATCTGCGGGCTGATCCACAAGCTGGTGCTGGATCGTGTCGAAAGGGTGGCTGGCCAGTGAAGTTGAGTCCGACAACACTGGATTGCCGGACGGTCTGAAGACTGATGCAATGTCCAGCTTGGCGTGGGCTTCGCCCGCAACCGAACGTAGCCACGCTCGCCAGAGCGTGGGTTTCCCCTGGATTGCCCACGTTCTGGCGAACGTGGCTACAAAGTTACTCGCACGGTCCGCCACTGAAGTAGAGTGGCACGCTAAAATCTTCTCAGGAAAACAACACTCCCAACGTTTGCTGAGTAGGGTGCGTGAAGCGGAGCGCAACGCACCATTTAGGGAAAGCGTGTGGAACTGGTGTGTTTCGCGAGCGCTGCACACACCCTACATGAATCACTGAATCAACAGACCGCTCGCCGCGGGTTGTGCATTCGGTCAGCACCAGCGGTCAGCACCGGCGGCTAGCGCCTTGCCGCTCACAAAACCTCACATCTGACCGCGCGGAGTATGATCTACAGCGCAGAGCCGTCCCTGAATCAATAACTCCAGTTGACACCGACGTTGAATGTATTCTGATAGAACGTGTTCCGATCAATGTCATAGTGCAGGAATTTTCCGGTTATGGGGCTGGAGTCGTAAACGATCGAGTCGTTCGGGTCAGCCACCTGACCAATCAACAGGAAGGTCCAGCCAAGACTCAGCTTGGCATCTTCCAGTTGCCACATGTCCCGCAGGACCGGGACACGGCCGAAGATCGGAATCTGAGCACTGAGAGACTGTTCCAGCAACGGTGACAGATGCGTGCTGCTGGCGGTGTCGGTGAAGGCGTTGAGTGTTGGCCCCTGCGATGTATCCGTTTCGAACATTCGTGAAGCGATGTTGGCACCAGTGATCGGATCGGGAACTACTTCGATACCCGTGAAATTTCCGATGTTGTCGCCACTCAGTCTGAGCTTTTCGTTGTTGAACATTGCGGCAACACGGGTCGAACCAGTCACCTGAATTCCTTTAGTTCGGCCCAGTTCGTAATGAAATCCGAGATCCGGACCGTAGAGATTGGTCACGACCTCGCTGTTGATGTACGAATCGACGATGAGTGATGTCGGACCGATCAGAGCTGCATACGTTCTTGTGGTCGTCGTCGTCGGTGCAATCCCGGTGTCAGGCAGAAAAACCTTGGCATTTATAGGCGTATCCGCGTCGCCATCGGTGATATACGACAGCAACGTGGACGAACCATTGAATTGGAATGTTTCACCAATCCGAAAATATCGACCGCCGACAATGGGGCGAACTTTGATGTTATCGTTGTCGTAAACCGGACCGAAGGCCCAGGCCGCATTGGCTCCACCCGTGTTCATGGTCTGCTTCAGAATGAAATCAATGTCGTACGGGGCCGTTTCTCCGTTGACCACGATGGGAGTGTTCCCGCTGGTCGTCGGCAGACCATACAGATTCAGCAGCGTTCGATCGAGAATTTCAAACGTTGTCCCGAAGGTGCCGTAGCTCACATTGCCCGTGGTGTCAAAGACGACGCCCGGAGCGAGGATTTCGTTTCTCAGGAGGTCCAGATCGGTACGGTCCAGAAAGAAAGGCTGAGAGCCTATGCGACCGCTGTCGCGCTGGAATTGCAGCGCCGTCGCAGTGTCCAGTCGATCGGCAAGCGCGATTTGTCGAGCGTCAAAAGTCGATGTGTCTTCAAACTGGTATCCGCCACTGTACAGGAAACCTGACCCGTCAGGATTCCAGAATCCACCGGATAACCTGATCCCGTTGGTGCTCAATTGAGGAATGATCTCCGCTGATGCAGCATCGAAATAGCGATAGAACGACAGCCCGGGGTTGATTCCGTTACTGGCCGGGTCATTCTGTTGAAAATATGTCTGCACGCCCTCCGCACCTACCAGGCCGTGCATTTTCCGGTTGAACGATTTCGTGTAGTCCAGATTCACAAACCAGTCACGCGGTTTGTTAGTCGGCCCGAAACCGTTCATCGAATTCTGAAACCAGGTCCCGTCGCGCTGGTATGTCTGTTCAAACATACCCTGATAAGGCGACTGAGACGGATACATGCCATAGGAGCCTGGAATCTGCTGAGCGCCAGGCATTGGCATTCCCGGGCCAGCCATTCCGGGCATTGGCGGTCCACCCTGTGCATGAGCAGTTCGTGCGCTCGCCAGCATCAGTACGACGGGTATGAGCGATTTTAGTGAATGCCGAATCCGCATTGATCCATCCTTGGAGAAGCTGCAGTTGTGTACTGCCTTCGCTGGCTGCTCACCGTCCTGTGACGTGCATTGACTGTACGGAAATACCAACAGACTTTGCGCATCGGGACGGTCTTATCGAAAGTATCGGTCAGGCAATTTGTGAAACTGTAGAGTTTGTTCCGGATGTATCAGTTTTCCGGGTGAGCCGCCGTCCGGCAGATTCTGCCGCGCATGAAAAAGGGAGCCCTTCAAACGAAGGACTCCCGGCATATATTCAAAGACTTCAAGCGTCTTTCTGCGGTGAACTGGACTGAGCACTTGCCTCCTGATTACGGAGCAACTTCTTTCGCAGCGTCAGCGCCTTCTTTGGCGGCATCAGCGCCTTCTTTAGCGTCCTCAGCGCCTTCCTTAGCGGCATCAGCACCTTCTTTAGCAGCATCAGCGCCTGCTTTAGCGTCCTCAGCGCCTTCTTTGGCGTCCTCAGCGCCTTCTTTAGCAGCATCATGTCCTTTTGCAGCTTCACCAGCCGCGCTGTGCATCATGCCACCCGGATCGGTGGCCGGTGGTACGTTTACAGGAGCTTCTTCGCCGCAGCCGATCTGGATGAGCAACAAGCTGCTCAACATCATTCCCATCGAAATCTTCTTCATCAGGTGTCTCCAACAAGTGTGTGGTCTGAAAAATTCTCATGTGACCCGTTGCCAGACCAGCAGCAGATCGTGGCCTACAATTTATCAGGACAAAACAGAAAAACACAATCGGGCGACCATCTCGTGCAATTTTCTGCCAGATGGCAGAAGACGTCTAAGGAATTGCCGCCTGAATATTGGTAATTCCGGCATTTTGAGCATCATTGCACCGCCGAACGCGCGGTTTTCCAGCGAAGCCAATGGTCGGCAAGGACAATTGCCACCATCGCCTCACCCATCGGGACAAAACGCGGAAGAAGGCAGGGATCGTGACGTCCCTTGGTGCGAATTGTCGTTGGCTGACCATCCCGCGTGACAGTCGGCTGCTCCTTTGCAAGGCTGCTCGTGGGCTTGATCGCGGCCCGCAGCACGATCGGCATCCCGGAACTGATGCCGCCCAGCATTCCGCCATGGCGATTGGAACTCGTCAGGATGCGGGCCCCAGACTCTGAAGCTTCACCCACAAAAATGTCGTTGTTCTGACTGCCTCGCATTTCCGCGCAACCAAACCCGATACCGTATTCAACTCCCAGAACCGCTGGCAGACTGAAGAGTGCCTTGGCCAGATCGGCCTTGAGTTTATCGAACACCGGCTCACCCAGCCCGGCAGGCACATTTGTCGCTACAATTTCAGAAACGCCACCGATCGAATCCGTGTCCCGGCGCACTTCTTCGATCAGCTCAACCATCTTGGGAGCCGCGTTGTAGTCGGGACATCGCACGAAATTCGGTGAACCGTCGGCGAGCGTTTCAACCTGCTGGAGTGTGACCAGTTCCGGATTTGGAATGTTGGCTCGAATCGATCCGACCTGTGATACGTAACCGACGACGACTCCGCCAAATTCCTGAGCAATCAGTTTCTTCGCAATGGCTCCTGCCGCAACCCGTGCCGTTGTTTCCCGCGCGCTGCTGCGACCGCCGCCGCGATAATCACGAAATCCATAGCGAGCATCAAACGTGTAGTCGGCGTGGCCGGGGCGGTATTTGTCCCGAATATCCGAATAATCGCTGCTCCGCTGATCCGTATTGCGAATCAGGATCGCAATGCTGGTTCCGGTCGTGCGCCCCTCAAATACGCCGGAAAGGATCTCCGGTTCGTCGTCTTCCTGACGCTGCGTGACCAATGGACTTTGGCCTGGTCGTCGTCGCTGCAGATCGATCCGGAGATCATCGACTGACAACGGAATGCCGGACGGCACTCCATCGACGATCACGACGTTCCCAGGTCCATGACTTTCGCCAGCGGTCGTGATGCGGAAACAATGGCCGAATGTGTTACCAGGCATGAACGGGTTCAGTATTTTAGATTTTAGATTTTAGATTTGAACACGGACAGCCTCTCACAGCGTCACAAGCTGCTTCATTTCCCGCACGGCTCGTTCAAAGCCGACCAGCACGGCCTGCGACACGATCGAATGGCCGATGTTGAGTTCGTTCACTCCCTGAATTTCGGCGATGCGTCGCACATTGCGATACGTCAGTCCGTGGCCCATGTTTAGTTGCAATCCCTGAGCCGTCGCGAACTGCCCAGCTTCGCGCAGTTTATCAAATTCAATGCTTACATCTTTCGGCGTTTTTGCATCGGCATACGCACCGGTGTGAATTTCGATGGCCGTCACGCCGAGACTCTTTGCGGCTTCGATGTGGGAGAGATCCGGGTCAATAAACAGACTGACAGCAATCCCGGCACCCTGCAACTGATCGACGCATTGCCGGATACGAACAAGGTGCGTCTTTACATCGAGACCACCTTCCGTCGTAACTTCTTCACGTCGCTCGGGGACAAGTGTCACCTGATCCGGAAGCAGGTTCATGGCAATCTTCGTGATCTCATCAGAAACTGCCATTTCCAGATTCAGACGGACACGAGAAATCTCACGCAGCAGCCGTACGTCGCGGTCCTGGATATGGCGACGATCCTCTCGCAGATGGACGGTAATGGAATCGGCCCCGCCGATTTCCGCCAGCACGGCAGCGTGAATCGGATCAGGCTCGTTAGTCTGTCGAGCCTGTCGAATCGTGGCCACATGATCGATATTGACGCCCAACAATGGCATGAAAATAACTCCGGCAATGATCCTGCGACTGGGCAGGCAACGACTGGAACATGTCTGCAGCAATCCGCCGCATGGCCGCATCTTAATCCAGCGGACGTTCCGATGTCGCCTGTCTGCACGAAGGGAGATGAGATTCTCGGACCCGGATTCGCGAGAATTCAGCGGCGGTTAAGGAGAAATCCTGTGTACAATGCCGGGCTCGATTCCTGCCCCGTCGTCCAAGCAAAGCCAGCAGAACCTCTGTGCCCCCTTCAATCTCCGACACCCAATTCACCCTGCCAGTCGTTGAACTCCCGGCCCCTTCGCGCCGCGCGATCATGGATCTGAACACCGATGAACTCACGGCATGGCTGGCGACAGCAGGGCAGCCGAGGTTCCGCGCGGGACAGATCCGTCGCTGGCTGGTGCAGCGCCGGATTCAGTCGTTTGAACAGATGACTGATCTGCCGGTCGAACTCAGAACCCAGCTTGCCACGGAATTCCGGTTTTCGCCGTTTGAGGTTGTGCGACACCAGATTTCCAGGGATGAAACCGAGAAACTGCTGCTCAGGCTATACGACGGTGAACTGGTCGAATGTGTCCTGATGCGCGATCCGGATCGCCGCACGGTCTGTATCAGTACTCAGGTCGGCTGTGCCATGGGCTGTGTTTTTTGCGCGAGTGGTCTGCTGGGCGTCAAACGCAATCTGACGCCGACGGAAATCATTGAACAGGTGCTGGTTCTTCATCGGATGATGAAGGATGACGAACGCATCACCAACGTCGTTGTAATGGG
>JAYTAK010001100.1:0-2808 GCA_043737515.1 Candidatus Kuenenia sp.
TTTCGAAACCAAGGGCTGCGTGCGACGGCCGAGTGATGTGCTGATTCCAAAGGATGACGCGACGGTTCTGTTCACGCCCGCCGGGATGAACCAGTTCAAAAACCAGTTTCTGGGAATCGGGCCGCTGGAGTTTACCAAGGCGACCACCAGCCAGAAGTGCCTGCGCACGGGTGACATTGGGAACGTCGGCATCACGGCGTATCACCACACCTTTTTTGAGATGCTTGGCAACTTTTCCTTTGGCGACTACTTCAAACGCGAAGCCATTCACTGGGCGTGGGAATTCCTCACCACGAAAAAGTGGCTCGGTCTGGATCCTGAGCGACTCACAGTCACCGTCTATCTGGACGATGATGAGGCGTTCGATATCTGGCACAAGGAAATCAAACTGCCGGCAGACCGCATCAGCCGTCTCGATGAATCCGAGAACTTCTGGCCGGCGTCCGCGCCATCGCAGGGACCGGATGGCGTTTGCGGGCCATGTTCGGAGATCTACTATCTGGCGGTGGGAGCCACGAAACCGGTTGAGATCTGGAATCTCGTGTTCACCCAGTTCAATCGAGTCGGAGATCCACCGAACAATCTGCAGCCGCTGCCGATGAAAAATATCGACACCGGCATGGGGCTCGAACGTTGTGCGTCTTGTCTGCAGGGCGTGCTGAGCAACTTTGAAATCGACATCCTCAAACCGATGTGCATCGCGGCAGGGGATGCGCTGGGATTGAAGTATTCGTACGACGCAGCCTGGGGCCGCGCCTGTCGCCGCATCGCCGATCATATGCGAGCCTGCACATTCGCAATTCACGAAGGTGCGAATCCCGGCCCGGACAAGGCCGACTACATCGTGCGTCTGTTGCTGCGTCGCGCCGCGATGGAAGGTTATCTGCTTGGCAAAAAATCGCCGTTCCTCCATACGCTGGTGCCAGCGATCGTGCAGGGCATGAAGGCTGCGTATCCGGAAATCGCGGATACGGTGCGGTCCGTTTCCAATGTGATCAGGCTGGAGGAAGAACAATTCCTTGACGTCGTAGATCGCGGCATGCCACGTTTCGGAAAACTGGCTCAGCGAGCAAAATCGAGTGGCATTATTTCCGGTGAAGATGCGTTCGATCTGCATCAGACGTATGGCTTTCTGATTGAACTCACGGACACACTTGCCGCACAGAACAATCTGAAAGTCGATCACGAGGGCTACACCAAAGCCCGCAAGCGTCACGAAGCCACCAGCGGCAGTGGCGCGTTTGCGGATTCTGTGATGAGTGCCGGGCCGATTGATTCGCTCAAACGCCAGGGCGGTACGAAATTCCTCGGCTACGATTCACTGACCGCGGAATGCCATGTCGCAGGTATCATTTCCAGCAAGGAACTCGTCAACGAATTCTCCACCGCAGGGCACGAAACTCCAATCGGTGTCGCGCTGGACCGCTCACCGTTCTATGCAGAATCCGGCGGTCAGACTGGCGACACCGGAACCCTGACTGCGAATGGCGTGGAATTTGTGGTGGCTGACACTCAGAAGGACGGCGACCTCTGGATTCATGTGGGCCATCTGACAAAGGGAAAGCTGACCGTTGGCCAGGCTCTGACGGCAACCGTGGACAACGCTCGTCGTTCCGGTATTCGCCGAGCCCATTCGGCGACGCACCTTTTGCACCATGCATTGCACTGCACGGTGGGAAAGAATGCGACTCAGCGAGGTTCTAAAGTCGAAAATGATTCCCTCCGCTTCGACTTCGCGCACAATCAGGCACTTACGCTCGACGAACTGCGTCAGGTCGAAGATATTATTAATGACTGCATCGCAAAAGGAGCGACCGTTACGACGGAGCTGTTGCCGATTGAAGCGGCTCGTAAGAAAGGTGCGATGGCGCTGTTTGGTGAGAAATATCCGGACGAAGTGCGCGTCGTCAGCATGGGCGACTTCAGCGTCGAACTGTGCGGGGGAACACATTTGGCCAATACCGGACAGGTCGGCCTGTGCCGTATCACTTCGGAAGAACCAATCGCCAAAGGCGTGCGGCGAATCACGGCCATCACCGGAACCAAAGCCGTTCAGAAAGGCCGCGACACCGATGAACTGGTCGTACAGCTCCAGCGTTTGCTGAAGGCTCCTCAGGCAACAGAACTGGTCACGCGCGTCGAAGCGCTGCAGAATGAAGTCAAAACGCTGAGCAAACAGATCGCGGAATTGACGTCAGCCAACGTCGCCGACGCGATTGGTGGACTTGTGGCTCAGGCGGAAACCATCGGCGGCGTGAAAGTCATCGCAAAGAAACTGGAAGGCGTCACCCGTGAAGCGTTGCGTGACTTCGCCGATCAATTGCGGGACAAGCACAGCCCGATTGCCATGATCCTGGGGGCCGAAATTGACGGCAAAGTTTCGCTGATCGCTGCGGTCAGCAAACCACTCGTTAAGGAAAAGAATCTGCACGCGGGTAACATCGTCAAAGCCGCCGCGACCATCGCTGGCGGCGGCGGCGGCGGTCGCCCGGATATGGCCGAAGCCGGCGCGAAACTCGTCGATAAAATCGACGACGCGATTGCCGCCGGAGCGGCAGAGTTAAGGATTCAACTGGGTAGCTGATCTCAGGGCCGGTGACTCGTCATCGCTGTACGTCACAATCCGCCTTTGTGCGGGGCCAAAGGCCGTACTCCGGCGGCGTACAATCCTCACAACCGGATTCACCTGTTCCGGGTCAGGCGGAAGATTGGGATTTGCACCACCAAACCGGCAGAAAATGCTTTCAAAGTCCTTGCCTTTCGGCAATTCTTGCATCTGAAGACAGTCAAGCGTCGAAAATGAACTAC
>JAYTAK010001101.1:0-2804 GCA_043737515.1 Candidatus Kuenenia sp.
GGTCGCTTTTGCGGTGAGCCTTCAGCACTTTCAATGTAGGCATCGAACTGTGTGCGTTTGCTGAGTCCATTCTTGTACTGCACAAGTGCCGGAATACGAACGGCGATGCGGCCTTTCTCCTGCAGGGATTTGCGCATGTCTTCGAACAAACTGTCGTCGATGGCTTTGCGATTCCACTTGGTCGCCTTCCCCGCAAAACTGCTGAGCACGATCAATGATTTTTCGTCGCGCTGATGCAACGCCCACTGCGTCAGATTCAACAGAGGCTGAATCAACTCACGAATGACATCCGCAGTCTCGCTCACAACAGTTGCCAGCGTCTGTGCATTGAGCACCGTTTGCGTGTCTGCGTCTTCGACCGTGACGACCAGATCTTCTTTCAGGATCGGATAGAAATAGTCCTGCACGATGGCGTCCACCACGGCGGCAGGCGTCCAGCGTTCGTCACAAAACGGGACGACAATTGACAAGCCGGGATCGTGGCCGCGTTCGAGGCAGAAATCCTCCGCAAACTGCTGAATAAAATCCTGATCCTCCACTGGCGCGGCGGCTTCGTCTTTGTCCGGCTTCTCGCCGAACCAGCCGTCCGGCGTATAGCTCTTGTCCTCAATGTTGTGTGAACGCAGGATCGATTGTCCGACGAGCAGCCTCTGACGGTCATCGTGCCGGACTGTGACGCCGAAAAAACTGCGAATTCGGCTGCACCGCGGAAACACGAACTTGCCAAGTCCCCAGCGACCGCGTCCCGATTCCGTTTTGTTCGACTGTCCTTCTGCTCTGAAGAAGTAGTAGAACGGATTCCGCACGCCAGCCACTTCATGGTACTGATTCACATCACCGGTCAGTCCCGTGGTGCCGCTGTCTTCGTACGTAATAAAATGGCAAATATCGTCCCGGCCCGGCGCGTCTCGCAGACCGCTGCCTTCGGCCTGAAAATGGTCCCAGCCGCCCTTGAAATAGCGTTTTGATGCATCGATCGATAATGCTGATTTGCTGCCGGAAACAAATATTCGCACAGAGACCGGCCCAGTGCTGCCCTGCCGCCGCGCGTCCAGTGAATTCTGCACAGCTTCCCGAACGAACGCGCGCAGCTCGGTATCGTTCGCGAAAAACTCACCCTGAGTCGCTTCGCGGTTCTTAAACCGAGGATTCACTTTGCTAAAATGCCACGCGAGCTTCATGTTTGGTCGGCAACGAAAAAACTTCCCTGATGAGTTCGACTGTTCCAGATTGGTTGAAAAAGGTGTCTGGAACAGTCGAATTCGTGCGAGCGAATAGTGCTCTGTCACGCATTCATTGATGGGTTGCGTGCCACTGGCTTTGCCAGTGCCAGCCGTTTACACGAAGCACTGGCAGAGCCAGTGGCACACATCAATACAGGACTGACAGGGCATTAGGGTACCGCAGGCTGCTCGCTGTTCAAGTCGGAATCAACTATCTTAAAACATCCGCTCAAATCTGGCAGGTTTACAGACAGAATACGCAACGTGCAATGCCCGCGCGATTTGGGCTAGTGCTCGGTCAGTCGTGCTTTGGTTGTTCGGGTGTCCGGGGCTGGACTGAGCGGGTGGCCGGGGCTGGACTGAGCGAAGCGCAGGAAGCCCCGGAGTTCCGGGCTGGCGCTGTCCAACCCCGGCCACCCATCAATTCCTCGCTGACAGAGTACTAGAATCCTGCATTCAACTGGCAAGAACTGAGCAAAAACTCAGCTCGGTTCCATTCCGAAGCCTGAATCGTTAGGTTTTGCTGGTTTTGACGATCCTGCCGATTTACTTGTTTCAATGCCTGATGCTAACGAGGTTCCGAATGCCCACTGATCGACGCCGTTTCTTGTCTTCCGCAATGATGTCGGGCGTCGGCCTGACTCTGGCGGGTTCGAATGCCGCTGTTGGCGGATCGACGGCTTTGGCTCCTGCTGCAATCCGCTCAACGGCGGACGGTTATCGCTTCTGCCTGAACACCAGCACGATTCGCGAACCCAAACTGGGGATCGAAAAGGAAGTCGATATCGCCGGTGCCGCCGGATACGACGGCATTGAACCGTGGATTCCGACGCTGCGGGAATTCGTCACTGGTGGCGGAAAGCTGGCCGATCTTGGCAAACGAATTTCCGACGCTGGACTCACCGTCGAAAGCGCCATCGGATTTGCTCAGTGGATCGTGGACGATGAAACACGTCGCAAGGAAGCGTTGGAAGAAGCCAAACGCGACATGGACATGCTCCGCGAAATCGGCGGCACACGCATCGCGGCTCCGCCTGTCGGCGCGCATGGGGGCGACAGTCCAAAAATCGAATTGCAGGTCGTCGCCGAACGATTTCGAGCCCTCCTGGAAGTCGGCGATCAGACGGGCGTTGTGCCTCAACTGGAAATCTGGGGCTTTTCAAAGAACCTGTCACGACTCGGCGAAGTCATGTACGTCGTCGGTGAGACCGGACACCCGAAAGCCTGCCTGTTGCTGGATATTTATCATCTCTACCGAGGTGGCTCAGACTTCACAGGACTTGACCTGCTGAGTGACACTGCCTTGCAGGTTTTTCACGTCAACGATTATCCGGCAACGCCGCCTCGCGAAAAGATGAACGATTCGGACCGCATCTATCCGGGCGACGGAATCGCGCCGATGTCAACGATTCTGAACTCGGTTGGAGGCGACGGACGCAGCATCGTGCTGTCGCTGGAATTGTTCAACCGCGACTATTGGAAACTGGATCCGCTGGAAGTTGCCAGGACCGGACTCGCGAAGATGAAAGCGGCGGTGGAAAAAGCCGCACACTAGAGTCTGTAGGCCGGACCAAGCGCAGC
>JAYTAK010001102.1:0-6399 GCA_043737515.1 Candidatus Kuenenia sp.
CGCAGCTCCCCTCCCGTCGCCGCGTCCCACAGCTTGATGGTCTTGTCAGCGCTTCCGCTGACAATCTTCGACCCGTCAGGGCTGAAACTCACACTCCAGACAGGATCGGAAGGGCCGGTCATTGTGCGCAGCTCCGCCCCCGTCGCCGCGTCCCACAGCTTGATGGTCTTGTCAGCGCTTCCGCTGACAATCCTCGCCCCGTCACGGCTGAAACTCACATTCAAGACAGGATCGGAATGGCCGGTCAGGGTGCGCAGCTCCGCCCGCGTCGCCGCGTCCCACAGCTTGATATTCTTGTCATAGCTTCCGCTGACAATCCGCCACCCGTCAGCGCTGAAACTCACGCTACTGACAGAATCGGAATGGCCGGTCAGGGCACCCCGCTCCGCCCCCGTCGCCGCGTCCCACAGCTTGATGGTCTTGTCATCGCTTCCGCTGACAATCCGCAACCCGTCAGGGCTGAAACTCACGCTACTGACATAAGTAGAATGGCCGGTCAGGGTGCCCAGCTCCGCCGCCGTCGCCGCGTCCCACAGCTTGATGGTCTGGTCATAGCTTCCGCTGACAATCCGCGACCCGTCAGGGCTGAAACTCACGCTACTGACAAAACCGGAATGGCCGCGAAATACGAAATCGTCCGAATTGAGGATATGATGCTCCCAACGGCGATAGTCCCATCGACACGCATCGAGATTCTGCCGCGCAATCTGAGTATTACCGACAGAGTATTCTCGTTCGGCGGCAAGGATGTGGCTTGCGTAGAGCAGTTGTTCAGAGCGTTCCAGCAAAGTGTCCGATCGATCCTTTTCCGTCTTCGCGAGTTCCGCATTTTCTCTCGCTTCTTTCGACTTCTTGTCCGCATTATCTTTGGATTTGACGGCTACCGCTGTGGCAATTTCTGCTGCGACCATGTTTCGCCATGCATTGAGGCCCAGAACGACCGATGCCGCTGCCAAGCAGGCGACAACGATAAGCCAGCGACGGATCGAGGCGGATTTTTTTCGTTGGGCCTCGGCACGAGCCGATTCGGCTGCGGCCAGTTTTCTCGTCATTTCCAGATCGTGCAATTGTCGTTCTTCACGGTCGCGACGGGCGACTTCCCTAGCTCGCTTGTCTTCCACTCGGGCTGCTAAGCTCGATTCGATCAGTTGCAGACACTGTGGAAGGACAGAGGTGGCTGATTCCAAATGTCGTTCGTAACGCTTTGCCCATACTGGCTGCGGCTGCGTTTCCGCACGCCAGGCGATCGCAAGGTCGAGGCTCACATCGTCGAGCTGTTGGACGTTCGCCTGAACGGCGTCCACAAGTCGTCTATATCCGGCGGCAGCTTCGGCTTCTTCATCTAGCCAGGTTTGCAGCAGATTCCATTGCTTGAACAGCGACCTGTGAACCACCTGCACGGTGGTCTGAGCGGAGATGTCTGCTGTTTTTTCCAAAACCAGCAGCACTCCGCCATTAACGAAGGCCGATGCGACGAGCAGCACGTCGGCTTCATCGGCACCGATTTCGTCCGCTGCCTGGCCAATCGTGATCGCCCGGCTGATGATCTGTCCGTCGGGGTCACTGTCACTCAGGCTGCGGAACAAGCGCTGAGCCACATGCTGCAGTCGTTCGCGGGATGTCGCATCTCCCAGTGAGTCGTAGATCAGATACGCCTGCTGCAGAGACTGCTCCGACGTGCCGGCAGATCGCAGCCGGACAATGACGGGTGCCAGAATGTCGTGCGTCAGTTCGATCCGAGCGACGCCGCCACGGTCTTCGATCGTCAGCAATCGCTCATTCACCAGCGACCTCAACGTCTGCTCAGCGTTTGAGATGCCTGCACCTGCCAGTTCTGCGATAGCCGAATCCAAGTTTACGGATGATCGAAAACCGCCGGAGGAAATCAAACGCTCTTCGACAAACTCGCGCACTGCGGGCGGGTAGGCCTGGAAACATTGAGACACAAAGTCCCGCAGCACCTCGTCGGCGGAACCCTGCACGTCAGTGATTTCAATCGTGTCCTTCGCCTGTCTCAGTCGCCGGGCGTTGAGTTGTTCGCAGATCAGACTCAGCAAGGGCGGGACATTATCGATCTCGGAAAGCGGGACGTCCCCATCCTTCCCGGCTACCAGCCGTACGATCGACTCGGCCGTCTGTTGATCCAGGATCGGCGGGCGGCCAAGTTCCGTCGCTCGTCGCTGGCCAGGCCGAAAGACGGCCTCGAATGCCTGTGGCCCGGAAAGTCGTCGGAGTTCAAAGCGATTCTCCATCATCGACGGCATACGGCGACGACGACGTTCGAGCTGAAACAGGAAATCGTCTCTCATCGACAGGACGACGCGGCATGGCCGGGCGGACTGTCGCAGTCGATCGGCGAGGTCGTCGTCGGACTCCAGCCGCTGCAGTATGTCCTGCGGCGGCCGATTTTCGACAAGGCAGGCCAGCGATTCCAGAAACGCCATCGCGTCTGTTCGTCGTTTTGTTTCCCCCAGTGTGAAGATCTCTTCGAACTGATCAAGTATCAGCACGGGCCGCAGCAACTCGGATTCCTTCGTGCCGACGAAACCAAAACGTGTGTCGTGGAACAACTGCCACATCGACGAGGCGTCGGTGGCTGGCTCGGATTTGGTGGCTGGCTCCGCTTTGGCGATTTCACCCGTCTCCGCAGTGGCAATTTCAAACGTGCGTGCGATTTCCAGCAGCACTTGCTGTTCGAGCGGCAGATCGAGAATGGCCGGATCGTGAATGAGTCGAACCAGCACCGGTCGATATCCGGCCGCTCGCAACTGCGGAATGACACCGGCCTGCACCAGCGAAGTTTTGCCGAGCCCCGATTGTCCAAACAACACGGTCAACGGACGGTGCTGAATCCGGTCGGTCAGCTCCCGGATTTCCCGGTCGCGGCCGAAAAAGTAGTTGCTGACCTGCTCCGTAAATGATCTCAGCCCGAGCCACGGTGTTTCCGAGGTCACTGTGGGCATAAGGTCCAATTGCGTGGACATCCGGATTTGATTGGCGAGCGGGGTACGTAAGTGCCCTGATTTTCCGGTCGTTTGCTCCAACATCAGGGGATTGACATCCCCCGCTCGCCTTGAGTCCGGAGTTGTTTCGCCATCGCTCATTGGGCACCTCCCTTGTGGCGATTCAGCCATTCGAGTTGAAGGTTGCGAATCCGCTGACAGAAGTCGTCGTCAACTATGCCCCCGATGTACCTTGGGCGATGGACTGCGTTGAACGCTGTCGGTTCATTTCGAATCTGTCCGGGGTCAAGGTCATTGTCAACGATGACCGGGTGATAGAACTTGTCGCGTTCCGCATCAGCAATCCCGACCGCACGATTGGAAGCCCAGTTGCGTTCCCGCTGAGCGTACGATTCCGCCTGCTTCTCTGTCCTGCCGGAGATCACGGACACGAACAGTGAGCACTTCGACCGTACGTACTCTTCAATACGAATGTTGAAATTCATGCCGGACTTGAGCCTGTCGAGGTCCAGCCAGATATCGCAACCTGCGACCTGAAGCCGACTGACAATCTGCCGTACTGCGGCTTCATCTTCACGCATGTAGGAAATGAAGACGGCCCCCGGTCTCATTTCGTCTGAGACGGTGCTGATGGCAACAAATTCTGCGGGCTGCTCCGCCGGAGGATGTCGCTTCGTCCAGCGAGCCGCCAGTTCACGTACAAAATCCTTCGGTGCTAGGTTGAAGACGACGACTTTACGGGCCACGCGACCAAAAAACATGACGACATTTTCGGGCTTCAGCGGATCCGAAGATTCCACCAGTCTGGTCATGCCAAGGTCAGGCGACGTCAGAGGTTTCTGCCGAACGACCCTCAGGAAGAAACGCATGAGCCAGTCCGAATAGCTGACACCAAGTGCCAGGATCACAACACTCCGATCCTCCAGATCTTTGGAAAGATTGGGCATCAGATCCGGCCCGAGACAATCGTTCAGCTTGAGGACAAATTCCAGCAGGTCATCATCCCAGGCAACAAATCCTTCCACGGCCGTGCCTGACTTCCCGAGAATGTGGCAGACCGTGGATTCCGTGCGGCTGTGTAGGTCCTGCAGTCGTCCGGGCGTATCGTACTTTGCCAGCTTGGGAGAAAACTGACAGACACTCGTCGCATCCTGTCCTCCATACCTCACCGAGTCGATGGCCTGTTTCAGGAGTGAATCGGGAGTCATCGATAGCAGCAGCTTCAGCCCGGTCACCGACGCAAGCTGCTGCAGGGTTTCACCAGGGACTAGTTTTGCGTCTTTCAGAATCTTATGCACAGCACCGTAGACATCGTCCCGCTCGTTGCCGGTCATCAGATATCGGGTGACGACATCACTCAGCGTGAATTCGTGCGGAGGTCCGTCGAGGTTGACTCTGAGTTTCTTCGCCAATTCGCCAGCAAGCCACGGAGCGAGTAACTCATCGTTCTCCCCGAATGTCGTAACTCCCCAGCCGACGATCGGAAGCAGATTTCCTTCGTCGATCCGGTCCAGAAGTTTATCCCAGTCGTCATCGTCGATCATTCTGTGAATCCGAACCGAGTCCTCAATCAGTGAATCCCTCACGAACGCCCATGTTGATCCTTTCCGGGAGTCGTGTCCAGCAGCGGACTTCCGACGAAGAGAAATTACTACGGGATTTCCTGTTGGGGGGGTGCCTCGAATCCTGGTCCTAAATCGAGTGAATTCATGAGTTCTCAGGATCGTGCTATTGATGTGAAACAGGTGGAAGCAACTCGTGACAGCGATCCGCCAACTGATGGCTCCTGCCTCCGCTGCGTCCAGGAATCAAATTGGCCTACAAGCGATCCGTGACGCAGCCAAAGGGCCACCCAAATCGACTAATATCAGGCAGTCCTCGAAACGCAAAAGTCGCACCGATGCCGAACGCGGGCTTCGCCCGCAATCCAAATAAGTCATTGCGTTAGGCCCGGAGGGCAGGCACATCGACTGCCGGTGGCGCGAGCCACCGGAAACAAATACTTGTATGACTTGAGGCCCGAAGGGCCATCGCTGCGAAGCTTCAGGAACATGCAGCTCAGCAGTTTTCATTGCCGGTGGATATCTCAAACAAGACCGGAATGACGCTGCGGTTGATCCCGCCGGGCGAATTCCTGATGGGCGCACCTGACAGCGACGCAGAGGCATCGACCGAAGAGAAGCCACAGCATCTCGTGAGACTGACCAGGCCATTTTTACATGGGTACAACTGAAGTCACGGTCGGACAGTTTCGTCAATTCGTCGAGGCGACCAGTTATGTGACTCAAGCCGAGTCGGATGGCAATGGTGCCTTCCAGCAATCGCGACAAATCAGGGGATTGACATCCCCCGCTCGCCTGAAGTCTACGCCATTGGAGAGACGGGGCACGTTGTTGAATGACTGATCACCGCTGATAGATCGGCAGGAAGCCTTTATCGAGCTGCAGCATGATGCAGTTGAGCGATGTGACGTAGACGGTGCCCACCTGCGGGTCGGCCCAGCCGCCGCCGGACTGCATTTCCTGGAGCAGTTTCCTGTTGACTTCGTCGCGGTATTTTGTCCATTCATCACCGCCGGTGCGGTAGACGACCTGCGAAAAATAGAAGTGCATGTAGTGCCAGTGGCCGTTGCTGGATGTGATCGATTTGTCCGGCCAGATTGTGCGCTTGCAGTATTCCCGCATCCGCTTCGTGAGGTCCGTGTCATATTCGCCTGCGTTGAACATCGCAGCCAGTGCGGCGGCAGTAATCGGTGGTCTCGCGCCGCCTCCGCGAATGCTGTACTGCACACCACCATCGGAATCTGTGCATTCGTCGATGTATTCTTTCGCCCGATCGATGATTTCTTTTGACACCGGGATTCCGGCATTGCGACACGCACGCAGTCCCTGCACCTGAGTGATACAGGTTGAGCCTTCGTCAAAGTCGCTGCCTTCTTTGGCCGACACATATCCCCAGCCGCCTTTGCTGGTCTGAGCGTCGGCACAGAACTGCACGGCCAGCGTGAGCACTTCGCGAATTTCCTCGCGCCGCTGTTCGTCTTCTTCTTCGCCATAAACCTGGCTCAGGAAGACCATCGAAAAACCGTGACCGTACGTGTAATGATAGTCGTCACGAAATCCGATGAGGCCATTCGGGCGGCTCATGGACAGGAGATAGTCCACGGCCAGTCGAATCTCTTTTGCATACCGTCCACTGGTGGTAGTGGATCCTTCCGCGAGCATAGAAGTGCCGACCAGGGCTGTCATCGCAACTCTGTATTGCCCTGAATTGCCTTCCCAATATCCCTGTCGTTTCTGCAGGGCGGCAAGATAGTCGAGAGACTGTCGGACCGCCGCATCCACTTTTTCATCCGCACGGCAGGGTTGAAGCCACGAGAGCAATACGACTGCGACGGCGGCAGGCAGGACGACGGTGAGACGTTTGATTCGTGACA
>JAYTAK010001103.1:0-2803 GCA_043737515.1 Candidatus Kuenenia sp.
CTGCAGGGATCGAGTTCATCAGGCCGTGAATTTATTCAGGGTGAAACTCGAAAGAAATTTCAGGATGCCTTTGAAGTTTCCATGCGAGAAGCCTGCCAGCCGCTGGGAATTGAGATTATTCAGGCTTTGATCACGCGCATTCGTCCGCCGGAACAGATCGCTCTGCCGGTGCGAACCCGAGAAATCGCCAAACAACAGGAATTGCAATACAAGCAGCAGACTTTTCAACAGGAATCGGAACAGAAACTGGCCATCGGAAAAGCGATGGTCGATCAGAAGCAGGCCCTTGTGGGTGCCGATCAGCTGGTCGTGCAGGTCACGACACAGGCGATGCAGGAGCAGGAGGTTGCTCTGACGAAAGCCAACGAAAACCTCGCGGTCGCCCAGTTCAAACTGGATGCTTCGATCGATGAAGCGGCGGCCATTGAGGCGCGCGGTAAAGCGGCAGCCGATGTCGTACGTTTCGACAACGAAGCGGAAGCGGCCGGCTGGAAGAAAGCCGTCGAGGCCTTCGACGGTGACGGCAAAGGGTATGCTCAGTATGTCATGTTCCAAAAACTGTCGTCGTCTTATCGTCGCATCATGGTGAATACGGCTGACAGCCCGATCATGAAGATCTTCGAGTCGTTCAACGAGACGAATTCGGCGGGGCCATTGACGGCTGCTCCTGCGACCAGCACTCCTTCAGTGGCCGAACCTGTGACTGCACCTGTGACCACGCCGACAGAACCGACGCCGGTTGACGCGACTCCCACGGAAACTCCGCCGACAGAACCCGCGTCAACTGAGGCGGCACCTGCCGAAACACCATCGCCGGTATCGCCGGCCACTGAAACTCCAGCACCAGAAACAGCGCCGCCAGCAGAAGCGGACCCGGAAACCGAATAACGGCACATCAGGCATCAATCTCGCTCGCGCACTGTCGTGCGTGGCTTTGGTTTCAAGTCCCGTAAAGTTTCAAAGGCAGATACCCCTATGAATACATCATCAACCAATCAGTGGTCTCGTTATAGCCTTGCGGTCCCCGTCGTCTTTGCGCTGATCTTTGGCGTCGAACTGTTTCAATGGACGTTCAACCGCGTCTACGTGCCGCAGGGACACAGTCTGGTGCTGCGATACAAAGGACCGCCGCTGCCGTTTCTGCCTGGCAATCGACCGGTGGCTGAACCGGGACAATTTGCGAAAGTCGATAAGAACGGACGTCCTCTCGAAATCGGCATCCTGAAAGAAATGCGCGGACCGGGCCGGCATTTTGTCTGGATCGGATGGTGGGAAACGAAACTGATTCCGGACGTGACAGTCAAGCCGGGGCAGGTCGCTGTCGTGTCCAGCAAAATGGGAGAAGACCTGGAAGACGGACAGTTCCTTGTGGACGGTGATCTGGATGCAACTACTCAGAAAGGCATCCTGCGCAAAGTGTGCGGGCCGGGTACTTATCGCATCAATGATTATGCTTACAACGTTAAGGTCATTAAAGAAGAAACGATCAAAGACGGTTCGCAGGTCAAACATGCGGGCTGGGTTTCTATCCCGACGGGCTACGTTGGCGTGGTGACAAACCTCGCCGACAATCCGATCACCAAAGCTGTCCCCGGAATTCAGGACAACGTGCTGCAGCCCGGTCTGTATCCCGTAAATCCTAACGAGCAGCATATCGACATCATCGGGGTTGGCTTTGCAGAAAAATCGGTGAAGTCGAATTTGAAGAGTGTCGATGGACGTCCGATCCTTGACGAAAGCGGCGAACCCGCTGTGATGGACGATGAAAGCGGGATTTCATTCCCATCCAATGATGGATTTCGGATTCACATGGACTTCACGGCCGTCTGGGGCATCATGCCCGATCAGGCTGCGGATGTGATTCGGAAATTCGGCACGCTGGAGGCTGTCGAAGCCAAGGTCGTCGTTCCGCAGATTGAGAGCATCTGCCGGAACCAGGGATCATCGCTGGGCGCTGTCGATCTGCTGGTCGGTGACACACGTCGTAAGTTTCAGGAAGGAGTGTCCGATGCGTTCGAAAAGATTCTGCAGGACAAGGGCCTGACTCTGCTGCACGGTTTCGTCCGCAATATCCACATCCCTCTGGATGTGCGCAAGCCGATCCAGGAAAAATTCGTTGCTGATGAACTGAAGCTGACGCGCGACCAGGAGCTGCTCACAGCGGGCACCGAAGCGACGTTGCGTGAAGCAGAGAAAAAAGTAGAACTCGAAGAGGAACGCATCAAGGCGGAGACAAAGAAGCTGGTCGCGCAGGCGGCAGCCGAAGGTGAAAAAGAGGCAGAAGAAACCAAAGCAGAGACGTTGAAAAAGACCGCCGTCATCGCGCGACAAACCGCCGAGCTGGAAGCGGAAGCCAGTGTCACGCTCGGCAAGGCCAAGGCTGGTGCAAAGCAGATTGAGGCCGAGGCGAAATCAGAATTGTTCACGCTGGCCGTGTCAGCGTTCGGTTCCGGCTCCGCCTACAACCAGTGGACTTTCGCCACGGGACTGCCCGATGACGTGCAACTGGATATGCTCTACGCCGGCGAAGGCACGTTCTGGACCGATCTGAAAGGCTTTACCGAAGTCATGGTCGGGCGTCAGACGATGGAACAGCAGAAGCAGACGACTAAGAAATGAGTGTTCTTCGACGCAAACCTCCGGTGTATGTCTGAAAACAGCCTCGCGCGGGCGTTGGACGCAACACATGGTCGAATTCGCGACTCAGGACGACATCCGGCTCTCCAGTTGATTGTTACTTGCGACAAGACTGGCTTTCACAGGCATGAGCTGTCGTCAAACTGAATAGCCCACGCTCCGCGAA
>JAYTAK010001104.1:0-2801 GCA_043737515.1 Candidatus Kuenenia sp.
TTTTTTGTTTAACGACAAGCCGGAGGCGTCGGCGGCGATGGGGCACGCGGTCGCCTGCGGCTTGTCGTTAAACGAGTTATGTCAAATAACTTTTACCCCACTGCATACTGGGTTGCCTGAAGCCCGAATCTACGGCGAAACAGCCGCGCCGCCGTTGTGGGCGGAGTTCAGGGCTGCGTCCAGAATCTGCTGCGTCTTGAGTGCGATATCGGGCCAGTAACTGTCGCGTTTTCCGCTGAGCACCAGACCAGCGAAGGTTCGGAACAGTTCCGTTTCCTGGCTGTTGCGGGTGTTGTTGCTGTATTCCGAAACGGCGTGGCGATGAAAGACCTTCTCCATATTGAAGTGACAACCATCGACGGCGAAGTTGTGATTACCCACTTCAAACGCAACTTCGTTACCAAAGTACGGCAGCACGAAATCGTTCACCTGCACGTAGCCTTTTGTGCCACTCACATTGACCCACTGCTGATGATTGGCGCGGAAAGAATTAAAGAACGTGGCTGACACGCCGCTCTTGAAATGCAGTTCGCCCTGAAACTCCATTGGCACGTCTTCGGAACTGTCCGGCCGCTTCGCACCATGCAGAATCCGACCGCGAACTTCTGTCGGCATTTCGAAATTCAACGCCCACAGAATGATGCGAATCGTGTACCAGCCGAGGTCTCCCAGACAACCTGCCGGTTCCAGTTGACTGCTCGCCCGGATGTTGCTCTGCACCCATTCATCCGCAGCACAAAAGCTGAACTGACTGACGATGCGGCGAATCGTGCCAACACTTTTGCCGTCGTCAAGAACCTGACGAAGCTGCTTCATCCGCGCGCTGTGCATGAACATAACGCCGTCCATAAACTGGACGTTGGCCTTCTGGCAGGCATCGATCATTTTCCGGACGTCCGCAGCCGTCACACCGCAGGGTTTTTCCACCATGACATGCTTGCCGGCCTGAGCCGCCTTGATGACCCACTCGGTCCGGAGCCCGGTTGGCAGTGGAATGTAGACGGCATCAACATCACTGCGAGCCAGCAAGGCTTCGTAGCTTCCGACGGCCTCAACCTTGTGAGCGACGGGAACGGACGCGCTGCATTCCGAGATAAACTGCTGAGCTTTCTCCACGGACCGGCTGGCCACTGCGGTGACTCGGCCATTGCCGGAATTCGCGACTGAATGCCAGTTTTTCTTAGCAATCCCGGCAGTACTGAGAATTCCCCACCGGCAAACGCGCTCGCTCATCGTAACACCCTGTCTTCATGATTCTTGAGATTAAACTGCCACGCACCATTGTCGCAGCGGAACGGATGGTGAGTGATTTTGCCGGAATGCTCAAGTGAGTGGGACGGATCGATCATTTTTCGCGCAGGAATTACGTCGTCAACGCCGCGAATGCTTGAGTGATTCGCATCAAAGGCTTAGCTTAGTAATCGGCGGCTCGCACTCGATGGCACCGAGGCCGTTTTGACGTTCCCAAAAAAGTGCCGTTCGCCGCTGGCCCCCCTGGCTGTTCACTATGAATCAACTGCCCTTCATCAAGATGCACGGTTGCGGCAACGACTACGTGTTTGTGGACGCGATGGCATGGACCGCAGCACAGTCGGCGACTTTCAACCACGCAGCGGTCGCTCGGCAGGTGAGTGATCGGCATCGATCGATTGGCGGCGATGGACTGGTAGTCATGTTGGCCTCGGATCGCAGCGATGCGGATGCCCGGATGAGGATGTTCAACGCGGATGGTTCGGAAGGAACTTTGTGCGGCAACGCGCTCCGGTGTATGGCCATGTGGCTGCATCAGTCGGGTCGTTGTGGAACACGCTGCCGGATCGCGATGCACGATCGCATCATCGAAGCCGAAGTGCTGAGTTCTGAACCGTACCGCAATCTGGCGCATGTTCGCTGCGTCATTGGAACGCCGGTGGTCTTTTCATCGACCGCCACGGGCCTGCAGCAATACCTGCGGCATATCACGCTCCCGGATGTATTGCTGCACGGCCAGCCTTTGCAAGTGACCGCAGTCCTGATGGGCAATTCACACGCGATTATACTGGTTGATGATCTGCAGGTCGTCCCGTTTGACACGATCGGTCCGCAAGTCGAACGCCATCCGGAGTTTCCAAATCGCACGAATGTCGAGTTCGTGCAGGTGACCGGTGCCAGCAGCGCCGTCGTTCGCGTGTGGGAACGCGGCTCCGGAGAAACTCAAGCCTGCGGTTCCGGTGCCTGTGCGACGGCTGTGATGGGCCTGGCGACAGGACTGTTCCAGCCAAACGCCCCCGTCCAGATCCGCATGACCGGCGGCGACCTGATCGTGCGACTCTCTGCGGATCACGTCGTTTCACTTGAAGGTCCGGCGGAAGAATCATGCTGCGGCGAAGTGCAGGTCATGTTCCCGAGTCCCTAGCGCGGCGAAGCCGCAAATCCGAAATCCGAAATCCCAGAGAACTACGGCCAAAAAGATGCGCGCAAACAGCACAGTTGTTGGGAAGAAAGGATCTAAACAAGCGATCTTTGGAGTGCGGTGACTCGTCACTGCTTTCTTTTTCAGGTAATTTGGCACCTGGAAAGACATCCGTTTGTTCTGCCGAGTTTACCTGAATTTTCTGACCCTACCGGATTCTATGTGCGTGATTTATGGGATCGTCATTCGTTTAACGAAAATGGCGACGAAGTATGACTCCTTTGGGGACACAACCGCAAGGGTGAGGATCGCCTCAAAAATCTGGTTCATCGACAAATCACGCGGCACCTCTGCGAAACGGGAGGATCATCCGAGGCTCGGTGTCGGTTGCTGCGGAATCGCCGTTCAT
>JAYTAK010001105.1:0-6395 GCA_043737515.1 Candidatus Kuenenia sp.
GGAGAATACGGTAATTGCTCATGCGGCGAATTGTAATATCCACGGGCACGCAGTTGAAAGCGCCAAATTGGCGACCGGTCCTGATACGCAAAGGAGAAAACAAAGGTGGCAGAGAAAACAAAGGTCGCAGGAACCGAATACGCCAATATTGCTAGAAGCGGTTCCTGACACGAATGGCACCCTTATTGCTGTCATGACACTTTTATTGCGCTTCGACTTCGCCCCCACATGGGGAAAGTTCGTTGAGGGGCGACCGCTCGCCGCCATTGTTCATTTCATTCTGGCTGCTGCCCTTTCGACGCATATCATCTGTTCGTGAAATAGCCTTTATGAAACTATTTCATGTTGGACTCATTCTTGCACTTGCGTTCAAGCTGGTCGGCAACAGTCTGGCTGTCCATCATGTAATTCCTTATCCGCTGAGCATCCAGTCAACCGCAAGCAAACCGAGTACAAGGAAAGCGATCAGCCTGAGGGTAAGTCCGCCTATGATCACCATCAACAGCCAAACCAATCTCAGCGGACCAACTGGCAATTGGCGCTGCGGTTCGTGCGGTTCAAGTTCTCCGACTTCGAACGGGTTCATGGTCAAAACTGTCCAGCAATGATGTTGATGAGAATCGGGGCGACAATTCCAATCGCCAAAGCCCAGAAGGCAAGTAGCCAGCGCCTTCTTGCAATGCCGACGGCTGCGATCGTCCACGACAATCCGAAGCTGCCGTAGCAGGCGAATTCGAAGAGCGCCCCTTCAATGATCCACTGTGTCATTCGAGTACTCGGTACTCGCACCTGCGCAATGACAGTGATTCGATGAACTGCCACGAGTAGATTGCAACATCCAATCACAAAGATCGCAATGAACAAGATCTTCAGGACGACACTGCCAGATGATTCGGCCGTTGATTTAGAAGAATTCGAAGGGGCTGAGTAAGGATTCGCGTCGTTAACATCGCGCATCGCAAGTTATCCCGCTCATCCTTCGCCATCACAGCAGGAGGCTCCTCGCATCCAGCCAGGAGCAGAAAGAGAATTGAAATTGACGCTCAAGAAATCACGGCAGCCAGCCTTGAGATTCATCGATCCACAACAACCACGCGAACCACTTTGCCAAGAGCGGCGGCGTATTTTTGCAGGGTTTCGAAGTCTGGCGTGTTCTTGTGGTTCTCTAGTCGTGAGATATTGCCTCTCGGTATCCCGGCGGTTTCTTCCAGAGTTCGCAACGAGACGCCCTGGGTTTCTCTGAGGGCTTTCAGCAGATCCACGGCAGAATCAATGTCAGCCTGACCTCTCAGTTGGTCAACGATCGGATTCCAGAACGCCCGTTCCTGTTCAACGTTGGTCTCTGCCAACGCGGCTTGAAACCGTTTGCGTTCGGCAGGCGTTGGGGCTCGTTTGATTGTTGCTGGTTTCATTGCAGTTCTTCCCTTCGAAAGGCTGTCACCGGATAGACGGTGTCGTCATCAATCCATTCAAACACAACGTACGTTTCTTCACCGGCCACATTGTAACCAAGCCACAACGGACGGTTCGACGAACGGCTGAACAGTTTCGCAATCGGGGCAGTGAGTACCGATTCGACATCTTCGAAACTCAGAAAGTGTTCGGCGATGTGTTCCGCGTTCCCGCCTTCAATGTCTTCCCAAATGATTGTCAACATGGCGGTTCCTGTGGTTGTTCAAATGATAACATCAGCCACGGTTCTCGTACAGATTATCGATTTACATTCGCATCTGGCGAAATCCATGAGCCTCAAGCTCTGCTGCTCGTTCGGCAAACCTTATCCGGGCGGGGAACGGATGGCGAGAACTGGCTCGAATCGGCGTCCAGAATCTCTCAACCCGATGGAGACTCACATTTCCGCACCCAGAACTTCATCGACGAAGTGCATCGCTGTTCCCACGGTGTTTTACTTGTTCAAATCGAATGTCGGGAAGACCGATTTCAATGCCGTCTGAACGGCGGGACAATCTTGACCATTCGGGAATTCATTCGGGGGAGTCAGCATGAGCAGCGTGACGGTTGAACTGGAACTTCCGCAGGATTGGAAGCGTTTTCAAATTCCGGTGGCCTGAAGGCTCGGCTGAATTCGTTGCTGGATGAGCAGGACAAAACCGGGAAGCTGAGCAAATCCAAACGTGAGGAAGCTCAGGCGCTGACCGAACTGGTTGATTTGTTTTCCCTGATGAAGCTCCGGGCGGAACGTGCGAGCCTCAACAAGCGATGAGCCCTCAGATTCCGGTGCAACTGATTCGACAGGTTCGCCAACGCGCGGGCGATGTCTGCGAATACGGCCGCCGACGTCAAAGCCATCGCAGGAAGCCACGTTTCACGTTGACCATGTTTGGCTGCGTTCACAGAGTGGGTTGTTTGCCGGTAGTGTTGATCAGTCAAGGAAAGCGAACGACAGCAACATCACCAGAATCAACCCTTCCATGCCTTTCGCATTCGAACCAGGTCGCCAACATCGTTCGCCCGTGTCTTGTCCATGATTCGAGACCGATGAGCCTCAACGGTCTTTGTACTGATGCCCAGTTCTGCGGCAACTTCGCGACTGGATTGTCCATCGCAAATGGCGTTCACGATTTCGAGTTCTCGATTGGTCAGGCGCTTGAACGCTTCGGTGAGTTCGCTGTCGGTTAACTCGTCGCCGCTTATAACCCGGTCGATTGCGTCCTGAAGCGATTCCAGATCAAACGGATGAACTATGAATTCTGAAATTTCGGCTTTAACCAGTTTGGGAACATCCGCATGACCAGACAACAGAATGACGGGCAACCCGGCTTTGTCCGCTTCGAGACGTGCGACCAGTTCCACGCCGTTCATTTCTCGCAACCGAAATCCTGCGATAACCAGGCCGCCTTTCTTTTCGACAGCATCCAGAAGAAACTCCCGTGCCGTGAAGTACGAATGCACGGTGAACCCCGCCTTGGTCAGATTGTCCGCAATCTGCTTTCGCTGGCCATCATCGTCCACGATGAGGAAGATTGCCGGACCCTGCTTTGGACTCTTCGACTTCGTAGCCGGTTTCTTTGGTTTGCCTGCCATTGCAATTTTCCTCATGTGAATCGGAACTGCTGAAAACGAACCACCATGCCTTGCCAGCGATCCGGGCCGTAAAGTCAAGTCCGTCTGGCTGTTGATGAAATCAGTATATCAAACGGGCGTTTCAGTTCTACTGCTCGCCCTTAATCAACGCCGTTGCCTTCGACTCAGTGGCCCGGGGGCTCCAACCGGGCGAACGTCCAATGGCGTGGACTTAAGGAATTTGACTGGCGAGCGGGGTACGTCAGTGCCTTGATTTTCGGGTCATCTGGAACAAATCAGGGGATTAACAGCCCCCGCTCGCCTTAAGTCCACGCCAACCCATTGCAGCCGTACCTGGACTTGCACTGTACCAATGTGCGAATGCCGTGGGAAAATGCACCAGTTCGTTACTGCTTGCCTTCGGTTCGTTTCGACCACCACGGCAGACCGACACCGCCGTCCATCGTGAGCGTGGTGCCGGTCATGTACGAGGCCTCGTCACTCAACGTGAAGCAGACTCCGTGAGCCATCTCGTCACTGGTGCCCATGCGGCCCATCGGCAAACCTTCAGCACCTTCCCTGAGTTGTTCTTCTGTGAAAAATTTCCGTTCGCCCGGCGTGTCGATCCAGCCCGGATGGAACACGTTGACGCGGATACCGGATTTGACAAGTTCGATCGCCGCCGTGCGTGCCATGTGATCAATCGCCGCTTTGGACATGTTGTAAGCCATCGCCGTCGGAAACGGGATAATCGCATGTGGCGAACTGATCACCGTGATCGCACCTCCGTTGCCCTGCTTCAGCATCTGCTGTGCGGCCGAGCGAACACCATGCAGCGCGCCCCACATGCTGACTTCGATCGTGCGGCGGAATCCGTCCATGTCAGCCTCGACCATCAGTTGGCGGTCGCTGTAGACAGCATTCGAAACAAAAACATCCAGACTGCCAAATGCCTCGACGGTCTGTGTGACCATGTCTTCGACGGCTTTCAGGTTCGACACATCGCAGGCGACGACAATGGATTTGCGGCCCATGTCGCGAATTTCCTTTGCCACCTCTTCGGCCTGAGCTTTACTGGCACTGCAATTGATCGTCACATTCGCCCCACCCCGAGCCAGGGCGACGGCGACCGCGCGGCCGATGCCTTTGGATGAACCGGTGACGAGTGCGTTCTTACCTTTGAAACTGTAGTCCATGATCGTGTTTCAGCTGCGAAAAGCGGTGTTCGTGTTCAGTAAGCATTCAGTCGCCGAAGGCGGCGTCGAAGGCTCGAGTGGACGGCTGGAAATCAACATTCCTGCAGAACTGAGCGGCCTCGGAGGCACCCTGTTCGCGATCCATGCCACTGTCTTCCCATTCGACCGACAACGGCCCGGTGTATTTCGCAGCATTCAGCGCTCGAATGATTTCTTCGAAGCGCACACCGCCACGTCCGACGCTGCGGAAGTCCCAGCCGCGGCGAGCATCGCCGAACGACAGATGACTGCTCAGAATTCCCGTGCGGCCATTCAGGGTGACCGACGCATCCTTCATGTGGACGTGATAAATCCGGTCCGGGAAGTAGCGAATGAATTCGACCGGATCAACACCCTGCCAGATCAAATGGCTGGGGTCAAAATTGAACCCGAATTCTTCGCGGTGATTCAACGCCTGCAGTGCTCTCTCAGCAGAGTAGATGTCGAATGCAATTTCGGTCGGATGGACTTCCAGAGCGAACTTCACGCCGCAGTCCTGGAACACATCCAGGATCGGATTCCAGCGTTCAGCAAGGAGTTCATATCCTTTTTCGTACATGGACTTTGGCGTCGGCGGAAAATCGTACAGCAGATGCCAGATACTGGAACCGGTGAAACCATTCACTATGCTCACGCCCAGTTTCTGCGCGGCGCGGGCGGTGTTCTTCATTTCTTCAATCGCGCGGGAATTGACGCCAGCGGGATCACCATCGCCCCAGACGTAATCCGGCAGAATCGATTTGTGCCGCGCGTCGATGTTGTCCAGCACGGCCTGGCCAACCAGATGGTTCGAGATCGCGAAGAGTTTCAGGTCGTGCTTTTCGAGGAGTTCCTTTTTTCGCACGCAATAGGCATCGTCGGAGAGGGCTTTATCGACTTCGAAGTGGTCGCCCCAGCAGGCAAGTTCAAGGCCATCATAGCCGAACTCGCGAGCCTTCTTGCACAGTGTTTCCAGCGGCAGGTCAGCCCATTGACCTGTGAACAGCGTGACGGGGCGCCCCATTTTGCCTGACTCCAAACATGAAAAATCGTGACGAAAACGCGAGTCATAAATGCACCGGAGACACATTCACAACTGCCTGAATCCAAATCCGCTCCACACGCTAACGTCAACAAACAGCAGTTGTCAAACGGACTGACACCGCTTGTAAAAGACTCCTCCAAAATCTCGACCTCAAGGCAGTAAACTGCCCTAAATTCTGCCGTTTCAGCAGCGATCGACGTACGGAATCATCGCAGATTCGGATTCTCGCCTTGAATCAGGGCTGATATGCTTCGGCAAATATCCAGCGATACCAAGACAGGGGTTTGGACCGGAAAGGTTCTGGTGTGGTTTTGTTTACAATGATTCAACGCCTGCGATCTGTCTTGATCGCCATGCTGCTCCTGTCTGTCTGCGTTGCAGGTCGAGCGTCAGCCGATGACGAATCAACGCGGGATCGTCGGCATCGGCAGTTACTCGAAAAGCGGCAGTTGACGCTGGACGCGATGCAACGCGATCTTGAGTCGGTTCGCAGTTGGTGTGCGGAACATGAGTTGCCGGACGCGGATGCAGAAGTCGCAGCACTGGCTCAACAGATTCTGTCACCTGATGTCGATTCTTCACCGCCTCGATTCGTGACGCGCCCGGTTTCAAAATCTCTGCCGATCGAAGACCAACAGTGGCAGCTTCAATTGCGTCATCATCGTGAAGAACGCGCGAAGGAATTGTACACGCTGGCACGATCGACACTCAACGCCGGGTTTCCGTCACTGGCGTTCATGATGATTGGTGACGTGATTCGCATTGACCCTGATCACAAGTATGCCCGGTCTATTCTTGGAACTGAATTGTTTACTGACCCCACACGGAAGGACGATGCTGCGTACGCCGGCGAATGGGTGTCGCTCTTCGAAAAGCGCATGCGCGGTGGCAGCAAACCGCAGATCGATCACCCGAAGTACGGCTGGATTCCGGTCGCCAATGTCGCTCGTTATGACGAAGGGCTGCGTCCGTGGAAGAGCAACTGGGTCAGCGTCGAAAAAGAACGGGAGCTACGTCGGGACTTTCGCAATGCCTGGGAGATCCGCAGTGAGAATTTTCTGGTGAAGACCAACGTCAGTCTGGAAGTCGGCGTCGCGCTCTCGCACCGTCTG
>JAYTAK010001106.1:0-6393 GCA_043737515.1 Candidatus Kuenenia sp.
AGATCACTGGATCGATTACGAACTCTTCAGCGCCACACTGCCGGATGAATCATTTCCTCGTGGCTCAAACTGGCTGATGCTGGGGCCATCCGGTCCTCGGCGTTTGCGCCTCGCCATTGAACACCTCGCCCAGTTTCGAGGAGGCATCTGCTTTTGCGTGGACCTCGATCCGCGCTGGGTTGTGAAGCTGCTGAAGAAAGGCGACATCGAAGGCGCCAAGGCATACAGCGCTCACTGCATCGATCAGGCGCTCACAATTCTGGGTGCCCACAATGAGATCCAGTGCATGTTCACCACGCCAAAGCTGCTGGAAGCTCTGGCTCTGCGGTTGATGGATCAGGGCAGCAGTGTCGAAGAAGCCGGCATCAAGGGCATCTTCTGTGGCGGGACCGAGTTCACTCAACAGTGGTTTCGCTTCGCCTGCGAAGAATTGCTTGGTCCGAATGTTTATATCACGCCGACGTATGGAAACACGCTGATGGGTCTCGCCTGCGGCAAGCCCTTCGACCCGGCGGACAACTACAAGATCACGTATTTTGCTCCGCAGCCCAGAGCCGTCATCGAAGTTGTCGATTTCGACGATCACACAAGGCTTGTCGATTACGGTGCGACGGGGCGCGTCAAACTGTACACGATGACGAAAGAACTGTTCGTCCCCGGCTTCCTCGAACGCGACGAAGGCGAACGCGAACGCCCCTGTGCCAAATACCCCTGGGACGGCGTCAGCAGCGTGAGGCCGTACCATGTGTTTGCGAAAACAACCACCGTTGGGGTTTATTAGCAGGATTCAGGGATGGGGATTCAGGATTCGTAGGCCGGACCAAGCGCAGCGTCGTTCCGGCATTGTCGTGCATTCTCGACATCGTCTCCCACGCTCTGCGTTGCCACTGCCGGAGCTGCGTCGCTGGCGCTCCTTGATCCGGCCTACGTTGGCTCGCCGCGTTCGCGGTCGTTGTCGATATTTGGCAAGTATTCGTAGGCCGGACCAAGCGCAGCGCCGTTCCGGCATTTTCGAACATCGTCACTCACGCCGTGCGTAGTCACTGCCGGAGCTGCGTCGCTGGCGCTCCTTGATCCGGCCTACGTTGGTTCGCCCCTTTCGCGGTCGTTGTCGATAATTGGCAAGTATTCGTAGGCCGGACCAAGCGCAGCGTCGTTCCGGCATTTTCGTGCATTCTCGACATCGTCACCCACGCCTTGCTTTGCCACTGCCGGAGCTGCGTCGCTGGCGCTCCTTGATCCGGCCTACGTTGGCTCGCCCCATTCGCGGTCGTTGTCGATATTTGGGGAGACGCCTCCCCAGTTGATGTCGTATTGGCCGAGTTGCACAAATCGATGAAATGACGACCATCGCCAGTCCGCTATGCGTTGAACAAAGCCATGCTTGCGTGGATTCCAGTGGATATAGTCCGCACAATGTTCAAGATCCTCTTCGTCGCGGACCGTATGTTCCCAGAATCGCGGTTGCCAGATGCCGCGTTCTCCACGCAGGCGTTGGGACTCGGTGACTTTGGCTTCCGGCAATCCGGCCGCCAGCCATTGGTCGCTGAATTCGGCCTTGATCTGTTTCATTCTCAGCGAGTATCGCTGATCACCGCTCGGGATTTGCATAACCAGATGCCAGTGATCCGGCAGCAGCACAGTAGCGACCAAAGTGAACGGATGACGCCTGCGGACCGATTCGATGGCATTGCGAAGAAAGGTGCGACCTGCATCAGTCGTCAAAATCGGTCGCCGGTTGTAAGTTACCACAGTGAAGAAGAACGTCCCGCCCGGAACATACCACCGTCGATAATCAGACATGATTCACACCGCACAAAGCAGGACACGAAATCGTAGGCCGGACCAAGCGGAGCGCCGTTCCGGCATTTTGGTTCAAACCCCGCACCACAAAAAGTGTATCAAACCAACACGCCGTGTCCCACATTGCCGGAGCTGCGTCGCATTCGCTCCTTGATCCGGCCTACGATTACGGACACGATTCACGCCGCACAAAGCAGGACACCAAATCGTAGGCCGGACCAAGCGCAGCGCCGTTCCGGCATTTTCGTGCATTCTCGACGTCGTCTCCCACGCCCTGCGTTGCCACTGCCGGAGCTGCGTCGCTGGCGCTCCTTGATCCGGCCTACGATTACGGACACCATTCGCACCGCACAAAGTAGGACGCCAAATTGTAGGCCGGACCAAGCGGAGCGCCGTTCCGGCATTTTGGTTCAAACCCCGCACCACAAAAAGTGTATCAAACCAACACGCCGTGTCCCACTTTGCCGGAGCTGCGTCGCATTCGCTCCTTGATCCGACCTACGTTCACTATTACCCGCCGATGCTTATCGTGGAGTAATCTTGGGCAGAGCCTCTTTGATCGCATCGACCAGACCGGGCGATTTTCCGTTCATCAAGACGCGGGTTAACCAACTTTCAAAGTCGGAAACCCTGGTTCTTTTAAGGTGTGATGACGCTATCGCAAACAGCCCCTTGTTATCATAATTTGCCAGCAGCTTAGGCAAATCGGATTGATCAATAGCCTCCTGAATCCGCGCCAACGCCTTCGCAGCAATTTCTGCGATGTTCAGCGCAGCTGTCTGCAAATTGTACTCTGCTGTGATACCTGCGATGTCCTTGGCCTCGCTCAAATCGATCTTCTTGAGCATCCGATCAATGCGCCGACGACAGTACCGGGCCACCACAGAATCCTTCATGCCATCAGGCTTGAGACTATCGAACACTTTTTTCTTCAGCTCAACCAAACATGCCTCAAGTGCATCTGCCTCGTATCCTTCTTCCAAGGCGATCTGTCGACTTACTGATGGTAGCAGTACGATGTTCTCGATCTCTGAAACGGAAAGGGCTTCGATCTCGAGCGTTCTCAGCTTTTCTATGTCAGCAACATCGTAGTCATCCGAATCCACCAAGCCTGAGCAAGTGACTCGTGTCAAGTGAGCATTTCGTCTCATTGTGACCACGGAATGAATTACTTCCTCGCAGGACCCGCGTGGAATGATCGTCCAGTCCGGGTAGCAACAACGGTAAATCGCCATGTCCAGACTATTGCTATCGCCTTCAACAAACAGGACAGGCTTTCGACTTCCTAAAATCAGCGTGGCGACGTCCTCGGAGAATTCACCCGCTTCTGGAACGAGTTCAATCTCCCATGTGGGAGTCGCAGCGTAGCTGCGGATGACAAATTTCTGCGCATGGCGTGATGCGGCAAATGCCAGGTCGTGTGTGATATACACAAAACCGCAGTCCTGACGTGCCCCTTCCAATTCATCCCACAGCTTCGACATAATTGATCTGTGTACGTGTAACTCCGGCTCATCAACGATTATCAATGAGTCTTTTTCTGCTGTTAGTGCTTGAGCAACCATGTAGAAGATAGCACGTTCCCCATCGCTCATGTCAGAGGCGCTATATCTCAGGTCTGCATTTGGAGCGGATACATGAATATTATCACCGGAGACATGTAGTTTGCGGTGCGGAAGCAGTCGGTTCCAAATGGCACTCAAGCGTTCGAAGTTCGTCATAGTCGGAGTTTTGAAATTGCCACTTCGAGCACTATTGTGAGTCTCCAAGCTCGTGTTCGATTGCTCGGCGAATAGTGCTTGGAGCAAGAAATCGAAATCATCTAACAATTTCGTAGCGGGTTGCTGGCCCCACCGACTCCCAATGCGATTGTTCAGACTGGCTTTCGCATTTGCGTGTCCCGTGCGGAGACCCCAAAGTGCCGTTTGCTCACTGATCTTCGGGACTTCGGGGTTGAGTGTGAGGGATCTGTGGGCCGAAATCCGCTGACAATTAAGTCCCAGCGATTCTTCTATTCGTACGGCAAGGCGAGTCTTGCCACCGCCGTTTGCGCCTACAAAAATGGCGGAAGCTCCGGGTTTCAATGCGACCGTGAAGGTGCCGGTCGATGTCGGTATCGAAAACTCAAATGACACGGCGGTGCTTCCTCAGGACAGTTTTTCAAAGTACGGTAGAAGAATTCGTTCCGTTATTAACTCATGTGAGCTGACAGTATGACTTAAGGAAGTCGAGGTCAAGGAGCAAAGTAATTGGCATCGGTGTGAGAGACCATCTTTGAGACGCCCCGCCAGAAAGATTGAGGATTCGGAGTCGCACAGTGGGCCTTTGGAAAAGAAAGAGACGATCGTCTTGTTCCTGGACGTCGCGAGTTTGGCCTCTACAATGCTAGCGTGTGATCTCTGCCCGTTCTATCACTTGTCCTTTTCCCCTGAACCCTCCCATGCTCGAAATTCCTGTTGTCCGCTGGGGTAAGCCTTACGAATCGCTCGAAAAGGCTGATGTTGTTCACTTCGAGACCGGCGAGGTGATGGCCAAAATGCATCAGGCCAATGCGGGGCTGGTGCAGATGGATTCGCGGAAGGCGAATAAGGCGCGGGAGATTCTGAAGCAATTCTCCTGTGCAGATCTGATCAAGAAGTGTGAGCAGGCGGCGGATTTTTATCTGACTGCCAATCTGCCAATGGGCACGGGGACGCAGACGCCGGAAGAGTTCTGTTCCATCCAGTCGGCGACGACCGGACTGCCGCTGAACATGTGCCGGGCGAACATGTCGAAGAATGCGTTTGTGTTGAAGCACATGGGCGACATGCTGGATGCGCTGACGCGGGGATTGTCGCTGGATATTCTGACGCGCGGTTACGGAATGGAATCGCGCAACGTGATGGTCAGTTTTCAGGCAAATTCGCCGACGCTGGGACTTGTGCTGCCTTCGAATTCGCCGGGCGTGCATACTCTGTGGCTGCCTGCGATCCCGCTGCAGATCGGGCTGGTGCTGAAGCCGGGTTCATCGGAACCGTGGACTCCGTATCGCATGTACGAGGCGTTCGCAGCGGCTGGCGTGCCGCGCGAAGCCTTCTGTCTGTATCCGGGGCCTCACGATGTTGGCAACAAGGTTCTGGAGACGTGCAATCGAGCCATGATCTTTGGCGGTCAGGCGACGGTCGATAAGTACCATGGCAATCCGAAAGTTCAGGCTCACGGGCCGGGGTTCAGCAAGATTCTGATCGGTGATGACTGCGTCGATCGCTGGGAAGATCATCTCGACGTGCTGGTGAAGAGCGTACTCATGAACGGCGGACGCAGTTGCATCAACTGTTCCGGCATCTGGGCCTCGCGTCATACCGCAGCCATCGCCGCTGCGATCGCGAAAAAGCTCGGCCCGATCGCACCGCTGCCGACAACCGATCCAGACGCGGCGATTGCTGCCTTCACGACGGCTGGTGTCGCAGAAGCCATGAACAATCAGATCGACGACGGCATCAAGGGGCCAGTCACGGAAGTCACCGCGAAGTACCGAGGCGGTGATCGACTGGTGAAGCACGAACGCTGCGACTACCTGCGTCCGACGGTGCTGCATGTGAGCGACTGCGACAACGGAATGGCTAACACAGAATACATGTTCCCCTTCGTATCGGTCGTGGAATGTCCGCAGGACAAGATGTTGAGCAAGATCGGATCGACTCTGGTCTGCACTGCGATCACCGGCAACGACAAGTGGATCGGTGAACTCGTCGATGCCCGGCACATTGATCGTCTGAATGTCGGCCCGATTCCGACATGTGCCCTGAACTGGCTGCAGCCGCACGAAGGCAACATTATCGACTTCCTCTTCCGCACCCGAGCCTTCCAGAACAGCCTGCCTCCGGCACACTGATCTCTCCAGCACGATTGCCTGCCAGTCGCTGTCATGCAGTCGAGTGTGCGGCTGTGAGCAATTTGCCAGTTTCTTTGTGAGGATCTTCGAATGTTCCGAACTGCTTCTCGTCCGCGAATGCTGCTTTGCAGGTCATTTCTCATACTGACGGCTTGCAGCGCAATCATGCAAACGCGAGTGCAGGCGGCAGAACTGCTGATCGGCGGTGCCACGGTCAGCATCACTCCGGACCAGCCAGTGGCTCTTTGGGGACAAATGCACACGCGGATCTCGACGGCGGTTGAAAGCCCGGTGACGGCGACTGTGCTGGCTCTGGAATCTGTCGATGGCGGCAAGCCGATCGAGCAAGCGGTGATGGTGGCCTGTGATCTGGTTGCCATCCCGCAGGATGCCCTCGAGAAGACTCGTCAGCAGGTTGCCTTGCGTCTTCCCGATTTCCCGGTCAGCAAAATTATTCTCAGTGCCACGCATACTCATACAGGGCCGGTCATGACGGAAGGCTTGTACGAGATTCCGACTGAAGGAGTCATGCAGCCAGCAGAATATGTCGATTTCTTCGCTGCGCGCGTGGCCGAAGCCATCGTGGCCGGTTGGAATTCCCGCAAGCCCGGCAAGGTCAGCTGGGGTCTGGGTCAGGCCGTTGTTGCGCAGAACCGTCGATCCGTTTACACTGACGGCACGGCGGCGATGTATGGACCGACGAATCGCGCGAACTT
>JAYTAK010001107.1:0-2799 GCA_043737515.1 Candidatus Kuenenia sp.
CACGCCGGAAACGCGCGGGATGCTGAATTCTGAGTCGCTGGCGAAAACTCGTCCGGGCGTCAGCATCATCAATCTGGCACGCGGCGATTTGATTGATCCGAACGCTCTGACGGCGGCTCTGCAGTCCGGGCATGTGGCGGCTGCGGCTCTGGATGTGTTCAATCCGGAACCAATTCCGGCAGATCATCCGATACTGAAACTGGACAACGTGATCTTGGCTTCGCACATCGCTTCCACCAGCGTCCCTGCGGTCAGAAAACTCCGCGAGACTGCAGCGCGGCTCGCGCTGATGGCGCTGAACGGTGAGCCACTCGTGAATGTGGTGAATTAACCATCAGTGCAAGGGGATTACTTTGAGTCGTATCGCCGTTGCGGATCTCACGGATTTTGTCACGCAGTGCCTGCGCTCCACCGGGCTGTCGGATGCGGATTGCCGCGTCACGTCCGAGGCGCTTGTGTCTACCGACGTTATGGGAGTTTTCACGCACGGCACCAAGTTGCTCGTGGGATATCTGAAAAAGCTCCGAGGCGGCGGTTATCCGATTTCAGCGGTGCCACGAATCGAACGCGAAGGACCGGCCTGGGCTATCGTCGATGGCGAATCGGGGCTCGGTCAGGTCGGATCCAATTTCGCCGTGCAGACGGCCATCAGAAAAGCAAAACAGTTTGGCGTCGCGTTTGTCGCTCTGCGGAACACGGGGCACATCGGTGCGGCCGGACACTATGCGTTGCAGGCAGCGAAAGCCGGTTGTCTGGCGATGGTGACCGGCAATGATATGCCGAGCGTCGCAGCACCGGGTTCGACCAAAGCGGTGCTGGGCAGCAATCCATTGGCCTATGCAATTCCAACCGGCGGTGACCCTGTTTTGCTCGACATGGCCACGGCTGCAGTTGCGGGCGGCAAAGTGTATGCGGCCCATCAGCGCGGGGAAACCATTCCGGCGACGTGGCTGATCGGGCCGGACGGTCTGCCGACAACGGATGGATCGCTTTACCCGCACGGCGCGGCACTGGCTCCGATGGCGGGGCATAAGGGTTACGGCCTGGGACTGTGGTGCGAAGTGCTTTCCGCGTTGATTCCGGGCGGAGCGATGACATGGCAGGTGGGAAGCTGGATTTTTGATGCATCTTCGAAACCGTCGCTGCACAATGCGTCGTTCTTTGTGGCCGACATTGATGCGATGACGGATCGCGTTGTTTTTGATTCGCGCATGAAGTTGCTGATTGATGAAATCCACGCGGCACCGACAGCCGCAGGCATTTCGTCCGTGCTGCTGCCCGGTGAGCGGGAATTTCAATCGGCGCGGGATGCAGCACTGCACGGCATCGCTCTGCCGGAAGATGTACGGATGAAACTGCGGGAATGCGCGGATGTCGTGAGTTGTGCGGTGCCAGAGTTTTTGACGCAGGACATTCTTTGATGCGTTGTCTTGGTCTGGACATCGGTTCTTCATCCATCAAAGGCGCTGTGCTGGATCTGGACACGTCCGGCGTGTCGCACATTGTCCGCGAGCCCTTTCCGGATCCCGTCGCGGGAATGCCGTCCGGATTTCATGAAGTCGCGCCGGACGAAATCTTCAGCCGCGCTGTCAGCGTGATCGATCGCCTCTGCCGCCATGCGCCCGATGCCACAACCTTGTTGAGTTGCGGACAGATGGGCGGCATTATGCTCGTGGATCAAGCTCTTCGACCTGTCACAAATTATCTGTCATGGCGGGACCAGCGCACGACTCTTGCTGATGCCAGCGGCGTCACCACGCTGGATCGCCTCCGTGGTTGCTGGTCCGATGCGATCTTTGAAGAACTTGGCAAGGAACTCAAACCAGGCTCCGCTACCAGTCTGCTCTACTGGCTAGCGCAGCTGCAGCAACTTCCGGCTGGGGCCACACCGATCAGTGTGGGAGACTATGTGATCGCGCAACTTTGTGGCGCTGCTCCGAAGATGGAACGCACGATGGCAATCGGCATGCTGAATCTGCGCACGCAGGACTGGCATCACAAAGCCTTTGCCGCCTTGGGTCTTGACGGTCTGCGCTGGCCGGAATTGACGCATGAAAAAGAACCGATCGGCAGCGTGCATCGCAATGAGCGGACGCTGACATGTTATCCGGTCATCGGCGATCAGCAGGCAGCGCTGCGCGGCATCAGGCTGCAGCCGCATGAACTCTCGATCAACGCTTCGACAGGCTCACAAGTCAGTCAGATCACGGCGGAATTCCGACCGGCAGATTGTCAGACTCGCCCATGGTTCGACGGACGGTTTCTGAACACGATCACGCACATTCCGGCTGGCCGTTCGCTCACGGTGCTCGAAGCCCTGCTGACAGAATTGCCGCGACTGGCGGGCGTGAAGGTTGAGAATTCCTGGCAACTGATTCAGCAGGCGACGGAGACCTCGAAGGGTCACGGCCTGTCGTGTGACCTGAGTTTCTTTGCCAGCGCGATGGGCTGCGACGGACACATCAGCGGCATCACCACCGAGAATCTGACGGTCGGCAATCTGTTTCATGCGGCGTTTGAGTTCATGGCCGACAGTTACCTCACATGCTCCCGCCGCATGAGCCCTCATCCGACATGGGACCAAATCGCGATCTCCGGTGGCCTTGTGCAGTCTTTCGCCTCGCTGCGGAAGAAAATCGAAGCGAGATTTCCACTCCCGATCCGGGATGTGGCGGAGCAGGAAGAGACGCTGCTGGGATTGATGTCGGCGGTGGTCGTGAAAACTTCATAAACTTGGCGCGGGCTTCGCCCGCAAGCGAAATTCTTTAAAGCCGTGGAATCTCTGGAATGGAATAGTTT
>JAYTAK010001108.1:0-6392 GCA_043737515.1 Candidatus Kuenenia sp.
TATGTCGCAGACAACCAAACGGCGTGAATGAGAAAGTCCGTCACCCAAACGGTGACGAACGCGACGAGGATCGTAATGAGCAGACTTTTGATATTCATGCTGGGGCCTCCGATGAGGTGAGCGGCCAGGGTTGAGTGAAGAACGACAGGGGCGAGGCCATTATGACTAATTTGCCCCGATTTTCCATCGAACGCCGATTTCCACAATCCTGTCAGGATGAATCGCATTCATGGCGATCAATGTGTGACGCCGCGTGGCGGGCGGGGCCAGTTTTCAGTCTTCGGTTTTCTGTCAACCGCAGAGGCAAGCGACCGAGTGAAGAGATCGGACGCAGCTTGTCTACGGGTGCGGTGTAATTGCAATAATTGTCAACTCGTTGGCGCCAGGTCCATAGCACCAAAAAACACGAAACGCTCCAGGCGTTCGGTTCTGCGCATACGCTTCAAAAACTTTCTTCTTCTTGTCGTATGGGTTCTCGATGGAATCGTATTCGTGAGTATTCAAACCGGGGTGCCGCGGGTTCCGTCTCAGCAGGCTGACCGTTTTGGCGACCTGCTTAAAAAGACCCTCGTCCCGCGACGACTTTTTAATCTTCCTCTTTTTACTTGCTTCCCGGCGAGCCAGGGCTTTTTCCTTCAGTTCTTCGTACGTGTCATTCGCTGCCTTCGTCCATCTCAACTCGTACATGATGTAATCCCAACATAAAACAGGCACCTTGCAATTACCTGTTCGTGTTTTGGCGTTACGAATTTGCGCCTAGTCCTCCACATCGTCGAGCCATACCAAATCCTTTTCGACGTGCGGGGCTGACTCCGCGAATTTCCCATGCCGTGCGTCATCCAGGCCTGCGCGTACCAAACCAAGTGCGGTGTCGTTCTTATACAACCAGGCTTCGGCTGCCGGGATGAGCACGACTGGCCTGATCAGAATGCATGTTGGGTTTGAATCATCGATCACCACGGTTTGCCCGGCAAACTGTGTCCCCAAGGCCACTCGCCCCTTTGTATCCACGGTTTTGGTGGTCATATCCTGCTCCTCAATGAGAATTCTCTCGCGATCAAGCAAATTCTAGTCGCAGTGGGAGAGTGGTCAAGTGGGAAACTCCCACTTGTCATCGTTCATCGAGTTGCAATTGGGGAATCGTCCGGATTCCTCGCTATGATTGCCTGCCGATGAGCGACCCGGAAAGCACGTTCCCCGACCCCGAAGGTCGCCCGCTGCGGATCACCGGCAGTGGACGATTTCGTCCGGAACTCCTGGGTTAGCCACCGCTCGATGATGAATGCCATTCGGCAAGTCTGCATTGCGCACGGCTCGGTAGGCCGGACCGAGCAAACCCGGCAGAAGCCGGAACGGCGACCGCCGGTGGAAACAAGTCCTGCCGAAAAGGTGTCACGACGGAAAACTCGGGTTTGCGCTGTTCCGGCAGGCGCGGCGGCCTTGGTCCGGCCTGCTTTGGTGTGCAAAGCAGGCGAAATTAACACCTGCCAGTGGCTGGTTAATGATGCCTGTCGACTTCAGCTGCCGGAGGCTGGTCATGGCAGAAACATGAATTCGTTGCTGGCCAGCAATGCGTGTGAGAGCTGCTCCCAGCGGTTCATCTGGTCGGCGGTCGCAGGTTCGACCGGAGTCTGAAGGAATTCAAGTGCCACTGCGACCTCTTCACCCGTGGGCAAGCGCGCGTAGGCAAGCTGCCATGCGAGCCGAAGTCGGTCTTCATCCCCGGACGCTGCGTTATCGAGGCGCTTCGCAAACTCGCGGCTCATCTCGAACAGAAACGGGCTGTTGAGAACGAACAACTGCTGCTGCGGTACGGTGGTGACATTTCGCTGATCGCTGGTGACGTTCGGTTCTGGAAAATCGAACAGTGTCAGAGTCGCGTTCGGCGCGTAGCGGCTGACAACTGTGTAGAGCGTGCGGCGACGGCCGGCGGGATTGTCGGCTTCAAACCCGTTGAGGCGGCTGAAGAAATTGAATCCTTCGACCTCTTTGACGCCGGGCGTTGTCTGATCGATCGATGGCCCGCCGACCTGGGGATCCAGCTTGCCGGAAACACTCAGCAAGGCATCCCGCCAGGCTTCAATATCCAGCCGCCGCGGAGTCATGCGCCAGAGATATTCGTTGCCGGGATCAATCGCCATGTTGCCTGCATGCTGAGCGCTGCTTAGCTGATACGTGGCGGATCGCATGATCTCGCGATGCAGCCATTTAATCGACCAGCCGGACTCCATGAATTGCACGGCGAGCGAGTCCAGCAGTTCCGGGTGCGTCGGCGGGCTGCCGAGCTTTCCAAAGTTGCTCAGCGTGGACACGATGCCGCGACCAAAGTGATAATGCCAGACGCGATTGACAAAGACCCGCGCGGTCAGCGGGTTCTGCGGACTCACGATCGCATTGGCCAGATCCAGCCGCGAAAACGGTTTCCCTTCAGCCTGTGGTTCGGGTGAACTCAGGATCTGCAGGAATCCCGGCGGCGCGGGTTCGCCAGGGTTTTCAGGATTTCCGCGGACGAAGACCTGCATCGCCTGACCGCCGCCGTGAATGCTGGGCATCATTGGTCCCGACGGCGCTGGGTTAACTGTCAAAGTGTCCAGTTGCGTCTGAAGGTTCGCAAGTTGCTGTTTTTCAGGCTCGGCGAGCACGCTGGTCAGATCGCTCTCGGCGACAAAAAACGGAGCATTGGCGTCCTTCCACAGAACGGTGAGCAAGCGTTCGTGTTCGGGCGGAACAGGAGTCGGCTGTTGCGCTGGATCGGTGGCTGGCTGTTCGCTCGATTTGAGGGCATCCAGCGCGGCGGTGACAGCAGTCTTCAACGCTTCAGCGTGTTGTTGTTTCGAGTCAGTGGATTCGACGATGGCGGAATCATTCGCCTGCTTCGCTGCCTCGCGAAGGCCCTTGAAGATTGGCTCATCAGAGGATTCTCCCAGAACCTTCACCCAGCGATTCAGGAAGTAGAGTTCCAGACTCTCCTGTTTTGCAAACGCAGCATCATCCAGCGGCAGTTGGTGGTTCCGCAGGACCAGCATTTTGCAGGCGGCCAGGGCGTACGCATCTGCTTTCTCCAGGGCCAGCCGGCCATGTTGTCGTGCCTGATCGTCCTTCCATTTTTTCAGGCCGACCGTCTGTTGTTCAACCTGCGCGGTCCAGGTCTTGTGAGCCTCGATGGCTTCTGGCGACGCCAACATGCGAGTCGGCCATTCCGCGCCGTTGTAGGCGGCTGCGAGGGAATAGTAGTCGCGCGTCGGAATCGGATCGAACTTGTGATCGTGGCATCGGGCACAGGAGACGGTCAGTCCAAGAATCCCTCGCGACAGCGTATCGACACGGTCTTCGAGTTCATCGGCTTTGGCCTTGGCTTCTCCGGCGGCACCTTTGCGGAATTGAGGACCCAGCGACTGAAATCCAAGTCCTGCCAGTCGAGTCACATAATCAGCGGCAGGTCCTGGCACTTCATCACCGGCGATCTGCAGTCGCACGAATTCATCGTAGGGCATGTCGTCATTGAGTGCTTTCACGACCCAGTCGCGATACAGAAAGGCTGCCGGAGTCGGCGTCAGAAACGAGTTGCCCTGGTCATCGGCATAGCGCGCCACGTCCAGCCAGTATCGACCCCAACGTTCGCCATAATGCGGCGATGCCAGCAAGCGATCGATGACTCGGTCCCACGCTCCTGGCTCAGGATCATTTTCAAAGGCCGCGACTTCTTCCGGCGTGGGAGGCAGACCGATCACATCGAATGTCGCCCGACGGATCAATTCCTGTCGTGTCGCTGGGCGAACGGGCTGCAGCGATCTTTGCTCAAGCGTAGCCAGTACGAAGTGATCAACCGGCTGCTTCGGCCAGTTGTTGTCTGACACATTCGGTGCAGGATGTTTCACGGGTTTCTGGAATGCCCAGAGCTGGCGTCCGGCTTCGAAGTCGATTCCACGTTTGACCGAAGCGACTGCCGCACTTCCCTCACGCGGATCTGGCGCGCCCATGGCGACCCACTTTTCCAGAATGGCAACCTGCTCGGCGGAGAGCGGCTGCTCTGGTGGCATCTGAAGTGCCTTATCCGAGTAGCGGACCGATTTTATCAGCACGCTCTCGTCCGGTTTGCCGGGCACGATGACTGGCCCGGACTCACCGCCTTGCTGAACTCCCGCGCGGTTATCGAGACGCAGTCCGCCTTGAAGGTTTTCTGCTTTGGCCGCGTCTTCGCTGTGGCATTCGTAACAATGGGTCACAAGAAGAGGCCGCACCTTCGCTTCGAAGAATTCGATCCCGGGCGCGTCGAGTTCATCCGCCATCACCGGACGTGTATAGCAAACGGTGATCAGCAGGCAGATGATTGTCTGAAGGCGAGCCGCAGAAAAGAACATACCAAAAATCAGCCGGAACGCATTAGCGTCCGGTTCTCCGGGAAACCGTGGGCTAACGCCGAGCGGCTGAGCGAGACGTAAAATCCAATTGACGTTCACGCGATGATCTCCTGCACGACATTTCCATGCACGTCCGTAAGACGGAAATCGCGACCGCTGTAACGATAGGTCAGCTTTTCGTGATCCAGTCCCATGAGGTGCAGCATGGTTGCGTGGAGGTCATGCACATGGACAGGCTTTTCGACAGCCTTGAAACCGAATTCGTCCGTCGCACCGTAGGTCATACCGCCTTTCACGCCGCCGCCAACCATCCAGACGGTGAATCCGTGATGGTTGTGATCGCGCCCATCGTTGCCCTGTGATGTCGGAGTTCGTCCGAATTCGCCGCCCCACAAGACCAGCGTGTCGTCAAGCAGGCCGCGTTGTTTTAGATCCCCCAGCAATGCGGCGATCGGACGATCCACAACTTTCGCGTGATTGCGATGCGACTCGGTATTGCCACTGTGATGATCCCACGGCTGGCTCTTGCCACAATAAATCTGGACAACACGAACGCCTCTTTCGACAAGTCGTCGAGCCAGCAAACAGTTGCGGCCATACGTCAAACGCTTGAAGCCACCATCGCCGCTCGTTGCCACCAGTTCCGACTCAGGACCTGTCAGGCCATAGGCATCCAGCGTAGCGGCAGACTCCTGACTGATATCAAACGCATCCGCCGCCGATCGTCCCATATTGAACGCCATCTCGAGCGATTGAATTCTGGCATTCATCGCGTTCTCTGCGCCGCGGCGTTCCAGATGCATGGAGTTCAGACGCTGGATCAGGTCGAGTTCACGGCGTTGTGTGACCGGTGACAACTGGGCGTTTTGCAGATATGGAATGACTTCGCGTGGATTGTACTCTTTGGGCAATGCGACCTGACAGCCCTGGTAGATGCCCGGCAGAAAACGGCTGCTCCAGTTCGATGGGCCATTGACCGGCTGGCCCTGTTCGCCAAGCACGACAAATCCCGGGAGGTTTTCATTTTCGCTGCCAAGCCCGTAGAGCAGCCAGGAACCATAAGACGGACGGTTCGGCTGAATGCTGCCTGTGAACATCATCCAGTTCGATGATTCATGCACGGGCACATCGGTCTGCATCGAACGGATCACGCACAGATCGTCGGCAAACCGAGCGACCTCCGGGAACAACTCACTGATCTCAATTCCGGACTGGCCGTATTTCGAAAACTTAAACGGCGACGGCATCAGACCGCCGGTTGCATTTTCTGTGGTGAGTTTGACGGTGCTTTCCGGACGCTGGCCGGCATACTTTTGCAGCGACGGCTTCGGATCAAACGTATCGACCTGCGACGGCGCGCCGTTCATCCAGAGATGAATGACTCGCTTGGCACGGGCTGGAAAATGTGGTTGCCTGGGAGTCAGCGGGCTTCCGGCGGCAGCAGATTGTTGCCCGGAAGTTTCCGCCCAGGACGCCTGCTGGCTGATCGCAGCCGCAAGGCCGAGTGTTCCGATCCCGTTGAAGCCTCGACCCAACATTGCCCGCCGCGAGAACAGGTGGCTGTTGTTGTCAAAGAAGTCGGGCTGGTGAGCGTGCTCAAGAACGTTTTCCCAGAGCTGGTCGCGGTTTACAGGAATCTTCGTCATGACTCTTTGTACTACTAACGGTTGATTTCTTGTTGTGCCGCGAAGATTATCAGATTGCGCTCAACAGAAGGCGGGGCGGGTGCGACAAGAAAAGGGGTGACAGAAAAATGAATCCTGGCCCGGGCTTCGCCCGCAACCCAATAGGGTCTGTCCACGGATGAAACACCGATCCCACACTCGCCTTCGTTCATCCGCAGTCCGGCCTTGCCATCCGCAGGAAGCCTTTCAAGGCCGTTGCCCTGCGGATGGCAGAGCCGAACTGCGGATGAAGAACCGCAATGACAGACCACTTCAACCAGCAATTCGCCTAGGTGCGCAACTCAGGGCTAATATTGCTAATGGCGTTTTAGGCACCAAAAAATCCTCTCATAAAAACAAAACTCTC
>JAYTAK010001109.1:0-2793 GCA_043737515.1 Candidatus Kuenenia sp.
TAGGCGGCAGAGAATTTCGCCTACGCCTGCGGCTCGCCGTTAAACGATCATTCTCCCACACTCGATTTTTCCTTCCAAACCAATCGGGAGCTGCACAGAGCATCCGTTAGAGTCAGGAAAACACCATGATTTCTTGCAAACTCGACAAGCTGGAAGCTTATCCCACGTTAATTCAACAGACCGCTAGCCGCCGTTGACGGCTGCTGAATGCTCAGCCAGTCGTGCTTTCACAAACGCCAGATCGTCTTCCGCGACGGGAGGTTCAATCGTGTCCCGCTGGTAGTCGATCTCGCGCGAATAGGGACCGGCGTCATACGTGCGATTAAACACAGCCTGCAGGTTCAGTTTGACGTCTCCATCGCCCGGCAGGAGCGGAACCAACACCGTTGGCAGAGATTGAGTGATGCGAATTGGATAGACAAAATAGTCTTCAAATTCATCAAACCGATGCAGGCAGACGTGATAGTCAAAGCGACTCACTTTTCGATCCAGCCGATCCCTGGGAACGGCGGTTGAATGCAGCCCCTTGCGAAGCAGATCGATCTCCAGGAGATGCGTCTTCGCGTCAAGCAATTCCTTCTGCTTCTGCAGATAGAGACTGCGTCCGTGTTCACCGACCGTCTTGTTTGATGGACTCAGCACTTCGATGACAGTGACGATCCGCCGATCGGTGCCTCGCCCGACGCAGATTTCGATCAGGGTCTCAATGCGTTCGTCGTGCGGCACATGGATCACGATGGGCTGCGTGACGTTCGGTTCGGCGACTGCGACAGATCCGACGCGACGATCGTCAGAACGTTGATCGCGTATCACCGAAACGTCCGGCCCGATATGTCGTTCCGTGATCTCCACCCACGCGCGCGATCCGATTGCAGCGTAATAGGGCTGCGGCAGATCCGGCTTCAGGAATTCACTGAGATATGCAATGAAGCGATTGTGAAAATCCGGAAAGATGGACAGACGCTCAAGAAACGGGTCCATCCCCGGAAATGGTGACGGCATGAAATTGGTCCTTGCTGAATGACGTTGTCAGTATGAGGCGTAATTGAGGCCAAGTCCAGTGCGACTGTAATTCACCATTCGTACCGTCGGCCTCGAAACTGGACTCCACAATCCCCTGAAATCTGCCAGAATTGCCTCGACCGGAACATCCGGAATATTCAACCCAGCCTGAGTTCTCTCCGATTCGTTCTACTCAGCCCGCACCGAACGTCAACCCGCCAGACAGAACTCATTCACCTTCAGTCACTATGGCCAACTGCCGATGAACCAGGCAGTTACCAGTTGATCTTGGCGCGGGCTTCGCCCGCAACCGAAACTCTTCTGCCGCATCAATGGCTTCGCCGCCGTGTCTGGTGCGAGCCGACGGAGCGGCTCGCCTACGTAGGTCCGCCGCTCCGTCGGCGGACATCTGTCACTTCGCGGAAATCTGCTCAGTAAAACCACACTCCCTACGTTTGCTGAGCTGGAAACTTTCCGTTAACACCGGTCACTGGTTACCCCTGCATCCCGTGTTCTTCTGCCAACTGCCTACTAGCAACTGACGACTCTTACCCCATGCCCATTCTTGCCCAGGAACCTGACATCTTTCCGGAATCACTGCTGGATCAACCAGCCGAGTGCCCGGACGAATCGTGGTTTGCCATGTATACGCTGGCAAGGCAGGAAAAGGAGCTGATGCGCAAACTGCGCCCGCTGAACATCGCGCACTATGGCCCGATGATCCAGCAGCGCAAGCGGTCTCCGCAGGGAAGAATCCGTACCAGCTATGTGCCGCTGTTCACAGGCTACGTGTTCGTGCGCGGCGATGAGGTGGCACGCCACAACGCGGTATCCACCGGCTGCATTTCGCGATGCCTGTCGGTCACAGAATCTGAAGAACTGGTAGACGACCTGCGCCGCATCCGGCAGTTGGTCGTCGCCGGATCAGAAGTCAGGCCTGAACCAAAACCGCTGGTCGGACGCATGGCGATCGTCAGAAACGGTGCCATGAAAGGGCTGAAAGGCACGATCACAAAGACGCTGTCACATCACCGTCTGACGGTGCTTGTCAACTTCATGCAGCAGGGTGCTTCCGTCATCGTCGATGAAGCGGACGTTGAGCTGCTGTAGCGTTGATTTGCACCATTCGCGGGCAAAACTTTTGTTCCCGCCCTGCCCTATTCGATCCCAAGGATCTCCATCCGCAGTTTGCCGCGGGGAATTTCCACTTCGACTTTGTCGCCGACTTTCTTGCCGAGCATGGCGGAAGCGATTGGGCTGGAGGTGAGAATCTTCATGACGTCGCCGTCGTAGTCCTCTTCACCGGGGCCGACAAGTTCGTACGTCTCTTCCATATCGTCCGACAAATCCCGGACTTTAACAATCGCCCCGAAAGCCACCGTATCCTTCGGTCCATCGGTTCTTTCGACGATATGGCAGTGCGACAACTTGGTCTTCAACTGATTAATCTTGGCCTGCGTATAGCCCTGAGTCTCCCGCGCGGCGTGGTATTCGGCGTTCTCTTTCAGGTCGCCTTCCTCGCGCGCCGTCTTGATGCGTTCGGCGATCGCCGGCATATCGACAACTTCCATCACGCGAATTTCTTCACGGATCTTTTCGTAACCTTCGCGGGATATTGGTTGACGTTCCATAGCAGGACCTCAGGACAGAACATTGAACGGCGACCTGGTGAAGCAGGACGTCATTAATCCGGACAACAAACGGAACGGCGGCTGAAAGGGCTTCCCTTCAACCGCCGTTCATATTGATTCGGGCAGTATAGTCGGACAACTTGCGTCAGGCTATGCAATT
>JAYTAK010001110.1:0-2790 GCA_043737515.1 Candidatus Kuenenia sp.
GCAGGTGTCTGGCAATTGCCGGAACTGCGCTGCGCTTGGTCCGGCCTACAGACGACTGGTACTCCTTGGCGCGGGCTGTCTGGTGCGAGCCGACGGACATCTGTCACTTTTCAGAAATTCTCTCAGTAAAACCAAACTCCCAACGTTTGCTGAGCAGAACGAAAGGCGACAATCGGACAGTTATTTTCAGAACGATCGACAGCGGCAGGAAACAGTGGAAGGAGAGACAGCCAGGATGAATTCCGATCTGCCGAAATCCCGGACGGCTGTGGTCCGTCGGTCTGCATTGCGCCGTCGCTGGATGTTTCGACTACTGGCCGCGTCCGTCGCCTCAACGCTGGCACTACTTCTGGCAGAGATTGGCTTGCGGCTGTTCGTTTCCGACACGCGCTCGCCGTATATCTACGATGAATTTACCGGAACTCGACTTCAGCCTGGACATCGCTTTGTCTTTCGGTCGGAAGGGTATTCATCGAATGTGATCAATTCTCATGGACTGCGCGACCGTGAGCATTCACTTGAGAAGCCAGCGGGCACTTTTCGGATCGCGATCCTTGGAGATTCTTTCAGCGAAGCGTTCCAGGTTTCTCAAGACAAAACATTCTGGTCGGTGCTGGAACGGGAACTTCAGGCACTGCCGAACTTCCGTAACCAAACGGTCGAAGTGATCAATTTCGGCGTATCCGGATTCGGCACGATACAGGAATGGCAGATGCTGGAGCACTACGCTCGTGACTACTCTCCTGATCTCGTTTTGCTGGCTTTTCTTCCCGGCAACGACGTCCGCAACAATTCGCGACAACTGGAATCGGACCATCGACGCCCCTTTGCGCGGCTGAAAGATGGAGAACTCGAACTGGACGTTGCTTTTCGAGACGATCCAGCGGAGAAACGGTTTCGCGAACTGACATGGTCGGCGTGCAAGGATCAGGCCATTCGGCGATCACGAGTCGTGCATCTGGTGTATCGATCGCTCGAAGATTGGCGTGCGAGGAAGGCAACTGCCGCGGCGATCGGTGCGGAAGAAGGAGGAATCGAAAACGCCGTCTTCGCGCCTCCCAGAAATGCTGCATGGACTGAAGCATGGCAGATCACGGATCGAGTTCTGGAAGCAATTCAGAACGACAGTCATGCTGTGGGTGCAAAATTCGTCGTTGTGATTCTGAACAATGCGGTGGAGGTCCATTCCGATCCGGAAGTCACAGCATCTCTTGCCAGGAAACTCGGAGTCACCGATTTGGACGAACCGCAGCGGCAACTGATCGCCAGCGGCGCTCGGCATGGTTTCCCTGTGATTCGACTTCTTGAACGGATGCGGGACATCGCGCGCAGGGACAAGGTCTGCTTCCACGGTTTCCCAAACACCTCCCCCTGCGCGGGTCACTGGAATGAACTGGGGCACGAAACCGCAGGCAAACTCATCGCGGAAGACCTGTCGAAATTGTTGGAAGACCAGTGATCTGTCGGGATGCAGAATCTGTGTTGCGTCTGTAGGCCGGACCAATCGCTCCTGTAGGGTGCGTGAAGCGAAGCGCAACGCACCGTTGAATCTGGCCAGTCGTGTGGCAAGTGCCGGAACGGCGCTGCGCTTGGTCCGGCCTACGTTAAAATCAGGCATTGACGTTGCCGTTGTCCGCTACCAGCGTTGCTGTGTCTGCTGAGGTGGAACCGGCATTGGCGGATTGCATGTTGCGGGCGGCAGATTGACCGGGCTGTTGAACACTTCATGATAGACGGTGAACAATGCTCCCAACTGCAAAGGCATGAGCAGGAGGGCACCGACGTAACAGGCACACAACCCCAGCATCCCCAACAATTGATGCACGATCAACATTCCGCACAATGGTCCGAAGTTGTGCCATACGGCGCGCGCACTCAGTGTGACAGCTTCCCACGGCCCGGCTCCGCGATCGACAATCAGCGGAAACACAAACAGGAATGGAATGGAAACAAGCAATGAAGCAACAATAATCAAAGGGTACATCGTGAAGAAAGTTGCCATTGCCTGCGCTTCGTTGTTACCTGCAGTCGCCAGCATGATCATCATGAAGATCATCAGCGGAAACATGATGACCATCGAACAGCCGACGAGAATCAGCATGGCCAGCAGAGCGTTCACAAAGACGTCGAAACCCTTGAACAATGTCTCGAACCGCACTTGTATGCCGTTCATGCGGTATCGAAAACACAGATAGATTCCGCACATCATTGGCCCCATCAAAATGCCCATCGGGACGATGGACCCGATCAGGACTCCGACAAGGCAGATCCCCACAAACAGCCAATACTGATCACCCAGCATGGCTTTTGCTTCTGTCAGTCGCTCAATGGGTCTGGCTGAAATCCTGCGGAATTCTCCGGAACCCGTCGGATCAAACCCCGAGATTTCATCTGGAGCGGCAAACGGATTTGACATAGTGGTGTCGCCTTGGCTGAACCATTTTGATGAGAAGACTGCCGGAATCTTCTCCGGCATCGTGTGAGAGAGTAACGGTTCTTGACGCCGTAATGAAGCGAGGGGCGAATCTCGGCCGTTTGTCATTGCCGTTTTTCATGATGTCGCCGCCAATTCCCATTGTCGTGCCACTGGAAATCCACCATTTGGCGCGGGAGCCTGGGTGGATACAATCCGCCGCTTCGAATTCTGGCGGTCGTCAACCGCCGCCTGCCGTGAAGTTACTGAATCTGAAAGATCGTCGATGGAAGCCGGAATTGTCGGCCTGCCGAATGTCGGCAAGAGCACACTCTTTAACGCCCTGACCTCATCCACGGCGGCCCAAAGCGCGAACT
>JAYTAK010001111.1:0-14494 GCA_043737515.1 Candidatus Kuenenia sp.
ACTTTACTGTAGTCGCGGACCGTGCGAGCAACTTTGTAGCCACGTTCGCCAGAACGTGGGCGATCCAGAGGAAACCCACGCTCTGGCGAGCGTGGCTACACAAACCGGTGTCCCTGCTGTAACCTGACTGCGAATCGGAGGTGCCGTTCCCTGTTGTGATCGTGCTGAATTGAAATCCAGAGGCTGCAAGTACTCGTGTCAGAACCTTCACCGATCCTCAGCATCCCTTCATGGCCGATCGGTGACGACGCGACGCGCGACGTTTTTGCGCGGATGATGGAAGACGGTTCGTGGGGACGTTATCACGGGCCGCACTGTGAAGCTCTGGTTGCCGCGTTGTGTGAGTATCACGGAGTGGATCACACGATTCTCTGCAGCAGCGGCACCTGCGCAATCGAATTGGCTCTCCGCGCGATTCCGGTCGCAGCCGGGGATGAAGTCATTCTGGCGGCGTATGATTTCAAAGCAAACTTCGTCAACGTGCTGACGACTGGCTGCACGCCGGTGCTGGTTGATACGGTGGTCGGCTATCCTGTCCCGGATCCTGACCAGATTGCAGTGGCCATCACAGACCGCACGCGAGCCATCATCGTTTCGCATCTGCACGGGAATCTGGTTCCGCTGCGCGAGATTTGCCGCATCGCGGCAGACCGGGGAGTCGTCGTGATTGAAGATGCCTGTCAGGCTCCGGGCGCGCTGCTCGAAGGTCGCCGCGCGGGGACGTTGGGGAATGTCGGCGTGTTGAGCTTTGGCGGAAGCAAACTGCTCACATCCGGACGCGGCGGTGCGGTACTCACATCAGATGCTCAGATGGCTCAGAGAATCCGACTGTATACTCAACGCGGCAACGAAGCGTATCCGCTGTCAGAAATGCAGGCGGCCGTCGTGCGACCTCAGCTCCTGACTCTCGACGCACACAATGCCTTTCGACATCAGCGGTTACTGGAATTGGTGAAGGCCCTGAGTCGTGGCGGCATTCGTGCGGCGATGAATCTGGAGGACGCACCGAGTGAGGTCAGTCGTCAACCGGCATTCTACAAGTCTGCGTTCCTGCTTCCGCAGAGTGTCAGCGACACCCGGCGAAAACAGTTTTGTGAATCCGCGCGGCGCGCCGGTATCCCGGTCGATCCTGGTTTCAGCGGACTGCACCGGATTCACAGCAAGCAGCGTTTCCGCGCCGTGGGCAACCTGCCACAGGCGACGCAACTCCACGAGCGTCTGATTTCACTGCATCACACGGCCTTGCTGAGTTCTGCAGAAACTGTGAATCAGATTGCCGAAATCCTGCAGGATTGCTTTGATAATGGTTATACTCAGCGCGACGCGGACAGTAGCGATTATACTCCGCGCGGCCAGGACTGAGGGACGTGGTGTTGAGTGAGCCGCAGGGCGCTAGCCGCGGGTGTTGATTTAAGTTTGTAGTTCCGCCTTCAGGCGGTTTTTGGGCTGGAGCCGGCAGCGAATTCCGGCTAAAGCCGGGACTACGAACGAAATGGTCACTGCATCAACGCCGTGAGTAAACTGACTTAACGGGAGATTGGAGATGAGTGAACTTGCGACATTGTGGTTGCCCATTCTGCTGTCCAGCGTTGCTGTGTTCTTTGCCAGTTTCCTGGCCTGGGTCGTCATCGGCCACCACACGCCGGACTGGAGTGAGATCCCCGACGAAGGCAACGTCATCGATTTTGTCCGTGCGCAGGGATTGCGTCCGGGGCAGTACATGTTTCCGATGGCCCGCACCAAAGAAGCCATGGCCGACGAAGCCAAGAAGCAGCGGATTCTGTCGGGACCCTGGGGGACGCTGAATATCTGGAGTCGTCAGGTCAACATGGGCCGCAATCTGCTGCAGTCGTTTACGTTTTATCTGGTGACCAGTTTTTTCGTGGCCTATCTGGGCACGCTGGCACTTGATCCAGGGGCTTCCTTTTCGAAGGTGTTTCAGGTCACAGGCACCGCCGGGATTCTGGCGTATGCATTCGGGCATGTGCCAAATTCCATCTGGTTCGGAACGCATCGCCGACCAATGCTGATGGATATCGTTGATGGCGTTTGCTTCGGGTTGATCACCGGTCTGATCTTCGCAGCCTTCTGGCCATAATCCTGTATGCCCGTATTCGATTTTCGCTTTACCGTCGCGGCACCGCTTGCAGCCGTGTCGGCGTTTCATTTTCAGACCGGCATCCTGAAAGCCCTCACGCCGCCGCTGATGATCATGCAGGTTCACCGCTTTGATCCGCTCGCGAATGGCTCCATCGGTGAGTTTACGATATGGATGGGGCCAATTCCCGTGCGCTGGGTCGCCGAACATTCGGAAGTCAGCGGGACGGGATTCATCGACACGCAGACGCGGGGACCTATGAAGTCCTGGAAGCATACGCATCGCTTCCGCAGCGTCAGTCCTGACGTCACCGAAGTGCATGAGCACATTGAATTTGAACATCACTCAGGACTGCGGGGGCTGTGGTCCCGGATTCTGTTTCCCCGGCCCGCCCTGATCGTCCTGTTCAGCTATCGCCGCTGGGCCACGCGCCGCGCGGTGCGGCGATGCACATAGCGAAACTCTCTGAGTCGAGTGGCTGTTGTCCCGCGTGCATCGACGACACAGAGTGAACCATGTTTGGATTTCCCCTGACGTTCGCAAATCTCTACACTGTGATCCTGAATCGACTGAAAGTTTTGCGGAACGGGGGGTATGCTTCCGGCTTGCCGTTTGAGATATTCCTCACATGTCTCAAAATGAGTCGTTTAACCCGACTCGTAGAGGAGGTCGCGCGACCCGCTGTCGGCCTCCTCGCTGAGTCGGGTTAAACATGAAACCCACCTCAATTCCAACCAATTGAAGTATAAATCGCCCACTGGAAACTTACGCCACATCTGCCACAACATTTACCGGAGTCCAATTGCAATGCAGGATAATCCATACGGAGCCACGTTTTACTCACAGCAGTCCGCGCCAACAGAATTGAAGCATTCGGGCGTGGGCATTGCATCATTTGTGCTCAGCCTGCTTTCGGGGATTGGTCTGTTTGTGCTGTTTGGCGTGGCTGGCTACATGGAAGCTCAATCGCCTGGCGGAATGAGCGAAGACGATCCCACCACGATGCTGCTTGGAGTGGCCTTGATCGCTGCCGGGATGGGACAGTTTCTGGCATTCATTCTGGGGGCCGTGGGATTGTTTCAGCCGAATCGAAAAAAGATCTTCGCGATCCTCGGTACGATCTTCAGCCTGCTCGCCATTCTGGCATTCGGCGGACTCATGGTCCTGGGCTTTGTGATGCAGGCGCAGGGCGGCTGAAAATCGTCGTCTCATCGCCGCGTTCCGCTCATAATACAGTCAGATAAACTAACAGACCGGTCTGATACGATGCGATCGACGTCGTGATGGGAAACAACTTCCGCACCCGCCATTTCCACATGAACATCAACGCGGATATACTCCGCGCGGCCAGGACTGAGGGACTGTTGATTTAATCGTAGGGTGCGTGAAGCGGAGCGTAACGCACCATTTGGGGAGAGCATGAGAAACTGGTGTGTTTCGCTAGCGCTGCACACACCCTACATGAATCACTGAATCAACAGTCCGCTAGCCGCGGGTTGCAAATTTGGTCAGCACCGGCGGCTAGCGCCTTGCCGCTCACAAAACCTCAAATCTGACCGCGCGGAGTATAACACGGTGACGGATGAGATGTTTTTCGTTTAACGGCAAGCCGCAGGCGTCAGCGACGTGTTGAGGACGCTGTCGCTGGTATCAGGATTCGTGCGTCGTCAGGATTAAAGATGGAGATCGGGTGGCCGGGGCTGGACTGAGCGAAGCGAAGGAAGCCGCGGGGTTTCGGGCTATCGCCCTCCAACCCCGGCCACCCCAAAACGAAACCTCAAGTTCCAACAAGCGTGAGGCATTGTGAATTCACCAACTGGCCAGCATCGCCTACGGCTTTTCGGCGTCCGAACACACACAGACCATCTGCTGGCAACCCGGACAGCCGTTTCCGTATTTTGCATGGACGGCTTCGGTGAGGTTAATGCCGGCGACGTTCGCGATCGTGGCCAGCCAGGCAAGGACATCGGCGAACTCTTTGGCGATGTCTTCTTTCGGCGATTCGCGGAGGGCGGCGGCGAGTTCTCCGATTTCTTCCATCAGCCACATGAACGTGCCCTCGACGCCTCGCGCCTCGTCTTTGCGGGAATACATGCGGTCGATCAGTTGCTGCAATTCGTCGAGAGTCATGGTCCTACTTCCCCAGTTCCTTAACGATGCCTTCAGCTCCATACACAACCTGCAAAGCTTCGCGGATCGCGCTGGAATGGACAGAGACGGAGCGAGATTGTTTGTCGGTGTAGATGTAGTTGCCGGACAGCGACTGTACGTTGCCGTCAAAGATCAGACCGATCAATTCGCCCGCTCGATTGACCACCGGACTTCCGGAGTTCCCGCCGATGATGTCCGCCGTGCTCACAAAGTTGAATGGCGTGGAATTCGTCAGACTGGCTTGAGCCTTTTTCCAGGACGCAGGCAATACATAGTCAGTCTGGCCCTGATGTTTTTTCTCATGCTCAAACGCATCGCCGATACTGGTCCATGCGGGAATCTGTTGGCCATCCTGTTCGTAGCCCATGACCGGACCAAACGCCAGCCGCAGAGTAAACGTAGCATCGGGGTAAGCAGACGTGCCTTCGACCGCAAACCGCGCTTCGGCGATTTTGGCGTAGGCCTGTTTGTCCTGCTCATCCAGTTGATCGGTGATCGTGCGGATGCGGCGGACTTCCGGGTTGATGATTTTCGCCAGATGAATCAGCGGATCCTGGCTGTTGTGGATGGCATCGATGCCGCCGGCCGCGATCTTTTTTCGAGTCTCGACACTCAGCAATTCCGTGCCGCCAATCAACTCCGCCGCACGATCAGCGGGGCCTTTGCCTGCGAGGATTTCCTGGCTCAGCGGATCATCAAACCCGCGCTGCTCGAGTGTTTTGGCAATCGAATCGGCGAGCAGAACCTGTTCGAGATCCAGATAGATCGGGGCTTCGGAATACAGTTGCTGCAACAGGGATTCACGTCCCGCGTCAGCAAACTGCGGCAGGCGTTCTCCCGATGGTTTCAGATCTTCTTCGGCCATCTGCACGAGTTCCAGCGCGATTCCGAACAATTGCGAATTCACCGCCGAGCCCTTGCCAAGCAGTTCCGCACGCTTGGCCGTGGTTTTGGAAATCGTCTGCCATGCGGATGCGAGCGGTTTGAGTTTCGGATCGGCATTGATGGCTGCAAGCAAGGCTTTTTCAGCAGCGGCCTTGTCGGACAGGACCTGCGGATCCTGCAATCCAGCCAGCATCCCGAGCCGTGCTTTGCGGGAATTCTGCACGCTGAACAAATCATCCCGCGCGCGGCGCGCCTGTTCTGTGCCTCGCAAACCATACTGCTGCAGGAGAATCTCCTGACGTCGCAGACTTGTCATTATATATGGTAGAGACAGGTCGCGCTGAAATTTGATTGCGTCCATGGTGAAGATGCGACTGGTGCGAGCAGGATTGCCCGACACAAACGCCACGTCGTTTTCTTTTGGACCAGTTTCAGACCACTTGAGAAAGTGTTCGATCTTCGCGGGCTTGTCATTTTCATAGACGCGAAAAATGCAGGCATCCAGACAATAGCGAGGATACTCAAAGTTGTCCGCGTCGCCGCCAAAAAATGCAATCGCCGTTTCCGGAGCCCACACCAGCCGGACGTCGGTGTACTTCTTGTACTGATAGAGATGGTATCGACCGCCGCCGTACAGTGTGGTCACGGTACTCTTGAGACCCGTCTCATCCAGCGCCGCCTTTTCCATCGTCGCGATGATGGCGCGCCGAGCCGCAACGGCCTGTTCGGTCGTCATCTCGTCAGTGACGGAACCTTTGATCTCTGCCGTGACGTCTTTGATATTGACCAACTGGTTTAGTTCAAGATCGGGTGCCTTGAGTTCCTGATCATTGCTATGCGCCAGGAAGCCGACATCCATGATGTTTCGTTCAGGCGTGGAGAGCTTGTACAGCGTATCGGAGCCGACGTGATGATTGGTCAGCACGAGTCCCGTGCTGGAGATAAACGACGCCGACCCGCCCACATTGAATCGCACGCAGGACTTCATCAGGTGCTCGGCCCATTCGTGGGACGGTTCAAAACCGTATCGTTCTTTCAGCAGCTTCGTCGGCAGATCATTGAACAGCCACATGCCTTCATCGGCCTTGGCGTAACTTGTAGTCTGCATCATGATTCCAAACAACAGCGACAGAAGAACGAGAGAGCGAAACATGTGTTTGTTCCGTGAAATATTTTGAGCAACTAATGGGGAACGCCCAGGATGCCCCGCAATTTACTCGACAACGGCGGTTGATTGAAAGTCAGCAGAACGCCAGTTCCAGATTCGGTTGATCGCGCGGTTGTGTTGGGGTACACTGGAGGTCGGAGAAAACTGCTATGCCACTGCTTGATCATTTTCGACCGCCCGTTTCAAAAAAAGGATCGTGGGAGGGATTTCACGGCATGTGGCCGGCCATGATGATTCAGCAACTGTGCAAAGTACTTCCCGCCCAATACACCGCTGAGCCTCGCGTCCACCTGGGGGCCTACTACGAGATCGATGTGTGCGCTTTCGAGGAGGAACATTTTCAGCGGCGGGACACGAGTTCCGAAAATGGTTCTCAGGCTGTCGCCACAGCCGTCTGGGCACCTCCGGAGCCCACGTTGTCCGTCGATCTTGATCCCTCAGAACTGTACCAGTACGAGGTTCTGATCTTCGACGAGAATCGTAATCGGGAACTCGTAGCGGCGATTGAGATTGCCAGTCCCGGCAACCAGGATCGTCCGCAGCATCGCCAGTCATTCGTGGCCAAATGCGCGACGTTGCTGCAACAGAAAGTCTGTGTGTCCATCGTCGATCTGGTCACCACGATGAACTTCAATCTGTACTGTGAACTGCTGGAACTGTTCGAAGAAAAGGATGCGGCATTCGATCCGCCGCCCGCGACATACGCTGTCACCTGTCGTAGCCATAAGTTGGCCGTTCATTCCCGTTTTGAGACATGGGCCTACCCGCTGGTCGTGGGACAACCGTTGCCGATTTTGCCAGTGTGGCTGGATTCCGATCTGGCCGTGGCGCTCGACCTGGAAAGTTCCTACCAGGCCGCCTGCCAAGCGCTGCGACTCACGTAGCTCAGTCGCTCCGCCGACTGAGATTCGTTTGGACAAAGCCCCATATACCGTGCCCGGTTGAGGATGGCATATTCGTTTAACTGCGTGGGCATCGCCCCGCGCTTCGTATTTCAAATCTCAAATTCAAATACGAAATTTCAAATACAACAATCGCGGTCCGCTGGGCACGCGGTTAAACAAACCAATGCCAACCGCGTGCGGCATGGCTCCAAAACTGCCGACGCCACCCCCAACACTGGAAGAATCTCGTCACCTGCATCGCTCTCCCGGATCACGAGCATTTTCAGGTGCTCCATCGGAATCTGCTTGTCTGCCAGGCCGCGATGGTTCAGAATTCTCCGTGAGGAGATCGACGAATGAAGAGTGTCGTAGTGCTGTTACTTCTGCTGGCTTCGGGATCGGTCGTTTTGGCTGATGACGGCGCAGTTGACTACGCTCGCGACGTGAAGTCGATTTTCCGCGAACGCTGCTACGCCTGTCACGGAGCGTTGAAGCAGGAAGCCGGACTGCGGCTGGATACCGGAGCGCTCGCCAGGACAGGCGGTGACAGCGGAACCCCGATTCTTCCCGGCGATGCTGCTCACAGTCCGCTGATCGAACGCATTTCTGCGATCGACGAAAGTGTGCGGATGCCGCCTGAAGGCAAACCGCTGACGCCCGATCAAATCAGCGTGCTGACGCGCTGGGTTGAATCCGGAGCGGAGTCGCCCGAAAACGAACAACCTGAGCAGGATCCCCGGAAGCACTGGGCATTTCAGAAACCCGTGCGGCCGGAAGTTCCGGTCGATCGAGACGCAACGGCTGCTGAACCTGCAAAACTCAATCCAATTGATGCCTTCATCAATGCTCAACGTCGCTCGAATGGCATCACGGCCATTCCGTCCACCGACAAAGCCACGTTGCTGCGTCGCGTGTGCCTGGATCTGAAGGGTCTGCCCCCGACAGCCGATGAACTGCAGGCGTTTCTGGCGGATGAATCGCCCGCGGCGTATGAAGAAGCGGTCGATCATTTGCTCGCGTCGCCTCAACATGGTGAACGTTGGGCTCGACACTGGATGGACGTCTGGCGTTACAGCGACTGGTACGGTCGTCGATCAGTGCCAGATGTGATGAACAGCTATCCGATGGTCTGGCGCTGGCGCGACTGGATTGTGAAGTCGCTCAACGAGGACAAGTCCTACAATCAAATGGTTGTCGAGATGCTGGCGGCGGATGAGCTGCTGCCTGCCGATGATCAGAACATCGTCGCGAGCGGATTCCTTGTTCGAAGCTGGTTCAAATGGAACTACGAAACATGGAAGAAGGATCTCGTCGAACACACGGGCAAGGCGTTCCTCGGAGTGACACTGAACTGCTGCCAGTGCCATGATCACAAGTACGATCCCTTCTCACAGGAAGAGTATTTCCGATTCCGGGCGTTCTTTGAACCGTTGGAGCTGCGCCATGATCGTGTGCCTGGCGAAGCCGACCCAGGGCCGTTTGTGAAATACGTGTATACGGTATCGTATGGCCCGATCAAGAGCGGCATGGTTCGAGTCTTCGATGAATACCTTGATGCGGAAACATTCATGTTTTCCAAAGGCGATTCTCGGCTGCGGATCGAGGGGAAACCGCCGATGACTCCGGGGGCTCCGGCTGTACTGGGCAGTGATCAACTGCAGATCTCACCGATCGTGTTGCCGATCACCGCGGCGTATCCGGGGATGAAGGAATTTGTGCGTGCAGAGGAACTGAGCAAACCAACGACAGCAATCGCTGCGGCCGAAACAGAACTCGCCGCCGCCAAAGCCGCGTTTTCTGTCGAACCAGTGGCGTTGCGCGACGAATTGCTCGCCGCCGAAACTGCCCTCAGCGTGGCGCGCGAGGAAGCCCTGCGACAGCTTGCCGCGGACACATCCAGTGCGGCTCGTCAGGCGCTGGAAGGAACGCAGTCACTGGTGCTGGATGCGAAGGCCGGTCGCCGGGCGTTGTCGCACACGGTTCCGGAACTGAGTTCGCTCGCGGACAACGGGACGGTTTCGTACCTCGTGCAAATCGTGCAGGATGATCACACGAATTTTCAACTGGCATTGGACATCGCTCAGGGAGCGACCGGCGGATACGTCGCTTTTGAAAAAGGTTCGATCAAGACCTACCATCCTGGCGGCTTCAACGAATTCGTTGCGGGGAACTATGACCTCGCGAAGGGGCAGAATCGCTTCCAGGTGCTGATGCAACTGGATCTGGCTCAGAACCAGTTTCTACTGACAGTGACATCGCTGACAGACAACATTGTACTCGTCAATGCGGTTCCCGCAGCCGCCAACGGCTGGAAGCCGCAGGTGAACGGCAAGCGCGGGCTGTTTATTGATTGCCGACCGGGGACGGAAGCGATTTATGATGCATTGACGTTCGCTCAACCGGACGGCACGAAAGTGCTGGCCTTTGATTTCGAGCCGCCAGAGTTTTCTGAAGGCCAGGACGTCGTCGATGCGTCTGCCGCAGCGGGCTCCGCGCCGTGGATGGTGACTGGATTCTGTCAGCCACCGGCGACTTCAAAAATCACGTCGGCAGTTTCGCTGAATCCCGCGGTACAGACAGCGGTCGCTCGGCTGAAGGTGGCTCAACAGGCGCTGCGTCTTCCGGTGCTGACCATTGCTGCGGCTGAAGCCAGGTTAGCAGCGGCTCACCAGCAACTCGCCAGTCTCCAACAGCGAATTGAAAGCGATACGATTCGCTATTCAGCGGGCCTGCTGTCAGAAGACCGGCAAGCGGAACCAGAGGTGAAAGCCCTGATTCATGCGGCCTGTCAGAGCGAACGTGCGGCATCTGTGGCGACAGCGAAGGCGAATCTGACAGCGGCCGATCAAGCCATCGCCTCAGCAGAAGTGAAGATCGCCGAAGTGAGCAAGCAGGCCGATCAGGCGGCGATTGATGCTGCGAACAAGTCCCTGCAGACGGCTCAGCAGCAGCGCGTTGCGGCAACAATGGCACTCAATGCGGCGAACGCAACGCTGGCAACAGCGCCGGGTGAATACACCCCGCTGTCGCCAAAATATCCGCAGATCACATCAGGTCGCCGCGCCGCGCTGGCGAACTGGATCGCGAGCCGCGAGAATCCGCTGACCGCACGAGTCGCCGTGAATCACATCTGGTTGCGACACTTTGGACAGGCGCTGGTTGAGACGACTCACGACCTGGGGCGCAACGGCAGTCGTCCGACACATCCCGAACTCCTGGACTGGCTGGCGTGCGAGTTGATGGATTCTGGGTGGTCCATGAAGCACATTCACCGTCTGATCGTGACAAGCCAGACCTATCGCCTCGCCAGTATGTTGCCTCAGTCATCCGGGCCGGTCCCTGAGCCGTTCGCGTCGGCCAGTGCTCTGGATCCGGACAACAAATGGTATTGGCGATTTCCCGCAGCGCGGATGCAGGCCGAAGTGGTGCGCGACAGTCTGCTGGCGGTTGCCGGGCAACTCGATGAGACGATGGGAGGCCACGAAATCGACCATAAGCAGGGCATGACATCGCATCGCCGCAGTCTGTACTTTGCGCATCACGGCGAAGAAAAGATGGAGTTCCTGGAACTCTTCGACGCGGCAAATGCGTGTGACTGCTACAAACGCACGTCGTCTGTGCAGCCTCAGCAGGCACTGGCTCTGACAAACAGCGAACTGACGAAAACCCTGAGTCGTCAACTGGCGACAAAACTCTGGACACAAGTCACCACCGAGGCGGACTCCCGTCGTTTGGGCGCGCAGGCGAGAGCAATCCAGGCGAGCGGGGGACGTCAGTCCCCTGATGTTGCATCGGGAGCCTCTCCGGGTATTGACACCCCCAGCTCGCCAGCATCCACGAGTCGCTTTGTGCAACTTGCTTTTCTTCAGGTATTGAATCGCGAACCGCGAGAGAATGAACTGTCGGCTTCGATCGGCTTTCTGGAACAACAGGCAGGACGGCTGACTCCGACCGACGGAAGCACCGCGCCTTTTGATCCCGGCGAACGATCGCGGGAGAATCTGATTCACGCCTTGATGAATCACAATGATTTTGTAACAGTCAGGTAGTCAGAATGCGATGTTACATCAGGTGTTATTTGGCAACAGATATCGCAGATGATTTGTTTGTTTTCCGTTGGGCTTGCCGCCAATGGCGTGGACTTAAGGCGAGCGGGGGATGTTAATCCCCTGATTTGTTCCAGATGACGCGAATATCAGAGCACTTACGTACCCCGCTCGCCAGTCAAATTCCTAATCCACGCCATTGGGGACAAGCCCGGCGAAAGCTGTTCCCAAGTTCAATTTGAATTCAGTTTAGGCACTCCCTTGAAACGCCCTCGCTCATCCTTCTGTGGTCGCTCGCGACGCACGTTTCTCAGTAACCTGGGAATGGGCTTCGGTGGCATGGCGTTGAATTCGCTGCTGCTGCAGGACGGTTTTGTTCGGGCGTCTGAAGCAAATCGGAACCTGCGTCCGGATGGCACCCCGCACTTTGCACCAAAGGCAAAGAAAGTCATCTGGATCTTTTTGTCGGGTGGCGTCAGCCACATGGAAACGTTCGATCCGAAGCCGCTGCTGAATACGCTCGGTGGCAAGACGTACGACGAAACGAACCTGCCGAATCCACAGAAGCTGCCGATGTTTCTGGAACGATCTCGCTCGGTTGTCGGAATTGACCGCGAAGTCCACTCCAGGATTTTCCCACTGCAGGTCGGCTACAGGAAGCACGGCGACATTGGGCTGGAAGTCAGCGACTGGTTGCCGCATCTGGCCGGCTGTTCTGATGATCTGGCAGTCGTGCGTTCGATGTGGACCACCGACAATGATCATGCGGCCGAGTTTCAGATGCACACCGGCCGACACAAACTGGATACGCCGGAACCCGTCATTGGTTCGTGGATGCACTACGGTCTAGGCACACTCAATGAAAACCTGCCGCAGTTTGTGTTCCTGGGCGAATTCAAAGACCCTCGAGTTAAAGAGAATTTTGATGCCCATTATCTGGGGCCGACTCACGGTGGCGTGCAGTTGCATCTTGATCCTGCCAATCCACTGGCGTTCGGGAAGCGAGCCGATGATATCAGCGCGATCGAGCAGCGAGGTGAATTCGATTTTCTGCAGCAACTGAACCGACTCACGGCAGCGGAATTTCCTCAGGACGCTCAACTGCAGGCCCGCATCAATGCCTATGAGCTGGCATTTCGCATGCAACAGTCTGTACCTGAAACGCTGAACCTTGCCGAGGAGACTCAGGAAACGCAGCAGCTTTACGGCATCGACAATCCGACGACCGCTGTCTACGGACAACGCTGTCTGGCCGCTCGCCGACTTGCCGAACGCGGCGTGCGGTACACGCTAGTCTATCTGAGCGACTATGGCGAATGGGACTCCCACAGCGATCTGCAGAAGAATCATTCGCGTTCGTGCGAGCGCATCGACAAGCCGATTGCCGGGTTGCTCAACGACCTCAAACGCCGCGGCATGTTTGAAGACACGCTGGTTGTGTTTACCACCGAATTTGGTCGTACGCCAGGCGTCGAAAACGGCATGTTTAATAAGTCAGCGACGGGGCGGGATCATCATCCGCACGGCTTCACAATCTGGCTCGCCGGAGCTGGCATTAAGCCCGGCATTCACGGCGCGACGGACGAGCTGGGTTTCCACGCCGTCGAACACCCGCACTACGTCACCGACCTGCACGCGACTGTCTACAAGCTGCTGGGGATTGATCCACGTCGCCTGGAAATCCCGGGCCGCAAGCGTTTGGACATGGACTACGGCTATGCCATCGACGAAATCCTGGCGTGATGCGTACGTTCGGCGTTTTACCACAGTTTATTGACGTCCTTAATCGCCCGGTCGCCAGCATCGATCCACTGGGCTCCAAACAAGCGACCTTTGGAGTGCGGTGACTCGTCACCGCTTTCTTTTTCAAGTAATCTGGCATTGGGAATAACGTTCGTTTGTTCTACTGTCTTCACCTGAAATTGAAATGGAATGTTCGCCGTTTTCCCACGCCGATAGGCAAACATTCCGTGTTGGAAAGGCAAAGCGGCGACAAGTCGCCGCACTCCAAATGACTGTCGCTTGTTTAAGAGGCAAGATGACTGGAACACGATGTCAGAGTCCTACAATCTCTGCCACTTGTTCGGCGGTGCATTTGCTGCTGGCTGTTCCATCGTCAAAAACACCATCGCCAGCCGTCTCTGTCCGTGGTAAACTGTCTGCCATGGAAACGATTAAACGTCAAGTCGGTGAACTACAGGCCAACGAGCGCTCCGCTGCGGAATTACTCCTGGGCCATCGTCTGCGCGGGAATGAGCAACTCATTCTGCAGATATTGGAACTTGATTTGGCGGCGCCGCCAACCAATGATTCCCGGCCCGCTCAAACCCTGGAGGACTGGTGCAATGTGTACAAAGGGGTGCCGGATATCCGAATGTCTGGCTGGGAGTGAGCATTGAATCCAATCGCTACGTGGGTCGTGCCGAGATTCTAAAGTCTGTTCAAGCACAGGTCCGATTTGTGTCTGCAGAACCGCTGCCTGGGGCACTGACCGGATTAGAATTGAAAGATCTTGACTGAATCATCGTCGGAGGCGAATCCGGTTCGTCGTTTCGCAGGATGTATATTGACTTGGGCAGGAGATCTGCGAGATCGCGCGGTGACTGCGAGTGCTCCGTACTTCTACAAGCAAGGTTCCGCATTGCGAACTGAGACCGACACGCTGCTTGACGGGGAGAAATGGCGGCAGTTACTGTCTGAACGGAAATGCTCAGTTTTGCGAGTAGCAGAATTCGCGTGAACATCAAACCTTTGAGTTTCGACGGAAGGTGGTCACAATAGATTTTGCGGAACCACTTTTAGGCGATCGATTAAGAAGTCGGATCGCCTTTCCTCAGCATTGTGTTCTCGGAAATCTGCCGAGCGTGTCTTTCCTCGGACAGCTTATCAACGCCAAGTCGTCCGAAAAGTCTCACGCGGAAGCCACGCCGTAGCTTGGTTTCGTGAGCTCCAACTCCGGTGGGCTCCCGATCTTGAAGCACAATCTTTGGAAAGCGTTCCTGTTGCCAACAATCGACTCATTGCGACCGCAGGGAAGTAGACGACCATGTCCTGCCACTCAGATTGTTCACTGCGTTGAATGGCCAAAGCCAGTTCGTCGATCATGCGACCGAGAGAAGCATGGTCATCAACGATGAATACGCCGGCCAGTCGAAGGCCATCATAGAGCCTTTCAACAACATACAATGGCATCGTCGTGCGGTCGTGAGTGAGCAGGATGCGGTTCTGAGCGCTGGCCCAGGCCAGCAGTCCCGGATCGTCA